>JAEXGP010000100.1 GCA_023450775.1 Actinomycetes bacterium
GTCCGAGGGCCCGCGGTCGGTCCGGGTCAACGGCGTGTCGACGCCCGTGCGCCTGGTCCCCGAGCGGGTGGTGGCGCCGGCGCCGCCGCTGCCGAGGTTTCCGGGCGGGGTCCGGCCCGAGCTGGCCGAGGCCGTCCGGATGCTGCTCGGCCCCGGCGTCGACGGCGTGACCGGCACGTTCCTGCACGCGGACGGAGGGCGGTCGTGGCGATGACGGCGCACCGCTCGAACGGTGCAGGAGGCGCGGCCACCGTGCTCGTCACCGGCGCCAGCGGCGGCGTGGGCCGGGGCATCGCGCTCGCCTGCGCGGCGACCGGTGCGACGGTCTGGATCGCCGCCCGTCGTGAGGCCGAGGGACGGGCGGTCGCGGCCGACGTCACCGCCGCGGGCGGCCAGGGACGCTTCGTCGCGTGCGACGTGACCGACGCGGGTTCGGTCGGCGCGGCCGTCGCGACCGTGGTCGACGGGGGCGGGGGCCTGGACGCGGTCGTGCACAACTCGACGAGCGGGCTGAGCCCCGTGCCGGTGGAGCTGCCGACCGTGGACCTCGCCGACATGACCGACCACCTGGCGGTGTCGGTCCGGGGCCTCTGGCTGCTGGCCCGCGCCGCGCACCCGCACCTGCGGAGGAGCGGCGGCTCGCTGGTGGTGCTCACGTCGGAGGCCGGGTTCGAGGGCAAGGCCCGCCTGGGTCCGTACGCCGCGGCCAAGGCGGCGCAGCGAGGGATGGTGCGAGCGCTGTCCCGTGAATGGGGTCCGGACGGCATCCGCGTGAACGCGATCGCCCCGCTCGCGAGCACCGAGGCCATGGAGCGGGCGTTCTCGCTCGACGCGGACATGGCCGAGCGCGTGCTCGGTCGGATCCCCCTGGGACGGCTCGGCGACCCGACCGACGACATCGGCGCGGCGGTGGTCGCCCTGCTGTCGGACCGGATGCGGTTCGTGACCGGAGCGACCGTGATGGTCGACGGCGGAAGCTGCCCGATCGCGTGAGCGAGCTCGGTCTCGTCGGCGGGGTCGATCCGGCCGAGCTCGCCGCCGACCTGCCCCGGCGCATCGCCGTCGCCGGGCGTGTGCTCGACGACGAGCGCTGCGCCCCGGGCGTGGGCGGGCAGATCAGCGTGCGGGACCCGCTCGGTCGGGGGTTCTTCGCCGTCGCCTTCGAGCTCCTCGGGCACGTGCGACCCGAGCGGGTCGCCCTGCTCGACGACGAGCTGCGGCTGCTGCGGGGCGAGCTCCGCCTGCCGCCGGCGATGGGCACGCACGCCGCCCTGTACCGCCGACGTCCGGAGGTGGGTGCGGTCGTGCACCTGCACGCCCCGAACGTGGCGGCGCTGTCGGCCACGGGTCGGCTGCTCGGCATGCACCACGTGTCCTCGGTGCTGTTCGCCGGCGAGCAGGTGCGTCACGTGGACGACGGCACGGCCCCGCACTCGGCGGTGGTCGACACGCTCGGCGAGCGTCACGTGGCGATCATGGCCAACCACGGGGCGCTGCTCGTGGCGGACTCGCTGGAACGGGCGGTCGTCGAGGCCGTGACGCTGGAGTTCTGCGCCGGCGTGCAGCTGGCGTGCGAGGCCGCCGGCGGCGCCACCGAGATCGTCCCGGCCGAGGTGGACGCCGGTCGGCGGAACTTCGCCCTCCACCACATCGCCCACACCTGGGCCGCTCTCGAGGCGCGGGTCCTCGACGAGCGACCCGACCTGCGGCCGTCGCACCCGTAGGGCGGTCCCAGCGCGGGTGCCGCCGGCGTCACGCAGCGGGTCGGATCGCCGGCACGGTCGGCAGACTGCGACCATGCGCCTCACACGCCCCGACATCGAGGACGTGGACGTGGAGTCCTGCCTGGCCAACCTGCACCGGCTGCGGGAGGTCCACGCCAGCGGCCTGCTCGGGGCACCCCGTTCGGAGCACCTCGACGCGCTGGCGCGTTCGGCGGCGCAGCAGCTCGACGCGCCGATGGCCTGGATGTCGGTCCTGGACGACCGCCAGGAGTTCCGCACCGCCTCGTACGGCCGTGCCGACCTGCCGGAGATCCCGCAGGCGGGCCCGGCGAGCGCGTCGTTCTGCCAGTTCGTGGTCGCCACCGACGGCGTGTTCGCCGTGAACGACGCCCTGGTCGACCCGCTCGTGAAGGACCTGCCGTCGGCCGCGTCCGGCCGGATCCGCGCCTATCTCGGCGTCCCCATCCGCCGCAACGGCCAGGTGCTCGGATCGTTCTGCGTCGCCGACGTGCAGCCACGGGAGTGGACCGACGAGGACGTCGTGGCGTTAGAGCGCGTGGCCGCCGGCGTGGACACTGGCGGGACGTGATCCCGGCCGAAC
Organism: Actinomycetes bacterium; assembly: GCA_023450775.1. Classification (GTDB taxonomy): domain Bacteria; phylum Actinomycetota; class Acidimicrobiia; order Acidimicrobiales; family Microtrichaceae; genus Dermatobacter. The sequence continues at coordinate 2,326 of JAEXGP010000100.1, forward strand.
GGAGCGACAGTGAGCGACACCCACCCGGAGCCAGGCCCCGACGGCCGCGTGCCCACGCCCGAGCGCCAGGGCGACCTCCTGGCGATCCAGGACCTCGTCATCGCGTACGGCCACGCCGTCGACGACCGTGACTGGCCGCGCTGGCGGGCGCTGTTCACCGACGACGCCGAGCTCGACTACACCCACAGCGGGGGCATCGCCGGCGGCATCGACGAGGTGGCGGCGTGGATGCCCGATGCGCTCGGCGGGTTCGTCTGGAGCCTGCACTCGGTGTTCACCCACGAGATCCGCTTCACGGGGCCCGACACGGCGGTCGGTCGGGCGCACCTGTTCAACCGCAACGGCGTGGAGTGGGACGGTCGGACGGAGCTGTTCGACGTGGGCGGCGCCTACCTGGACGAGTACCGCCGTGTCGGCGACGCGTGGCGGTTCAGCCGCCGGTCGGAGCGCACCGACTACATCACCGGCGGCGGGTTCGCCGCGGTCGTGCGGGACGTGGCGGCCTCGACCGCCCCCGACCGCCGTCCCCCGATCGGCTGACCGCGCTCCCTTCCCCGTTCTGTTGCGCGAGCTGCGGCAAAGAGGCCGTCGCTCGCGCCACAG
>JAEXGP010000356.1 GCA_023450775.1 Actinomycetes bacterium
AGCGTGCCCGGCCGGCTCGGGGTCGGCAACGCCCGCCGCCAGCCGTCGCGCACCGCCGGTGCGGCGTCGACGCTCATGGTCGGACTCGCCCTGGTGGCGGTGGTGGCGACGGTCGGGGCCTCGGCCCGCACCACGATCGACGAGCAGGTCCGGGCCTCGGGCCGGGCCGATCTCTACGTGGAGCGGCGCGGCCTGGTCCGCGTGTCCCTGAGGTCGGTGGAGCAGCTGTTCGCACTCGATCCCGGTTTCATCGAGGAGTACGCCGAGGTGCAGTCCTTCGACGGCACGGTGACGGGTCCCGGCGGGTCGGCGAGCGCGGTCGCCTCGACGCTGGACCGGGCCGCTCGCGTGGCCGATCTCGGGATCACCGCCGGCGACGTCGGCACCGACACGGGCGCCGTGAACGGCGTGATGGTGTCGGAGCGGACGGGGGAGCAGCTCGGTGTGGAGGTCGGCGACACGGTCACGGCGCGCTCGACCTCGGGTCAGGAGCTCCAGCTGCCGGTCGTGGCGACGTACCGGAACACCGCGCTGTTCGGCGGCGTGATCGTCGATCGGGACTCGGCGCAGCTCATCGACGCGGACGGCACGTTCGAGCTGGCGGCGATCGATCTGCGCGAGGGCGTCGACGGGGCGTGGGCGGCGGGCGGCTTCCAGGTGGTGGCCCGGTCGTTCAACGAGGTCTACGTCGACACTCCCGAGAGCTTCGCCCGGCTCCGGCTCACGGTCGCCGACGTCGCGCTGCGGGTCATCGGCGTGATGCTCGTGGGTGCGCTCGGCGTGGGCTTCATGGGCCTCGCCGGCACCCTCGCGCTGTCCACCGCCGAGCGCCGCCGGGAGCTGGTGATGCTGCGGGCCGTGGGCGCGAAGCGCCGCCAGATCCGCGCCCTGGTGTGGATCGAGGCCACGTTCATCGGCGCGGTGGCCACGATCGTCGGCATGGGCGCGGGCCTGGTCATCGGGCGGGTCGGCAGCTCGGTGGCGCCCGAGTCGATCATCGAGGACCCCGTCGTGCCGTGGGGCCAGCTCGGACTCGTCGCCGTGGTCGGCCTGGGCGTGGCCTGGCTCGTCAGCCTGGGCGTGGCCCGCCGGGCCTCCCGGCTGCCACCGAGCGAGGCGGGCCGCCTCTGATCCGCACGCGCTGTGATGCTCCGGACCGGGAAAAGCCGGTCGTGAGCATCACAGAGCGGGCGGGGCGGTCATCGCGATCGCGGTTGGCGGGGCCCAGCGGGGGACTGCGATCATGGACGGTCCCCAGATCGCAACCCTCCATGACAGAAGGACAGAGGTCCGACATGGCCAACGTGTACTACGAGAAGGACGCCGACCGATCGATCATCCTCGGTCGCAAGGTGGCGATCCTGGGCTACGGCTCGCAGGGCCACGCCCACGCGCTGAACCTGAAGGACTCCGGCGTCGACGTGAGGGTGGGCCTGCGTGAGGGTTCCTCGTCACGGGCCAAGGCCGAGGAGGCCGGACTCAAGGTCCTGGACGTCGCCGAGGCCGCCGCCTGGGCCGACGTCATCATGATGCTGCTGCCCGACACGGAGATCGGTCCGATCTACGAGGCCGCGGTCGCCCCCAACCTGAACGACGGCGACGCGCTGTTCTTCGCCCACGGCTTCAACGTGCGCTTCGGCTACGTGAAGGCGCCCGAGGGCGTCGACGTCGCCATGGTCGCCCCCAAGGGCCCCGGCCACCTGGTGCGCCGCACCTACACCGAGGGCGGCGGCGTGCCGTGCCTGATCGCGGTGGCGCAGGACGCCACCGGCAACGCCAAGGCGCTCGCGCTGTCCTACGCGGACGCCATCGGCGGCACCCGGGCCGGCGTGCTCGAGACCACCTTCGAGGAGGAGACCGAGACCGACCTCTTCGGCGAGCAGGTCGTGCTGTGCGGCGGCCTGACCGCGCTGGTGCAGGCCGGCTTCGAGACCCTGGTCGAGGCGGGCTACCAGCCCGAGTCCGCGTACTTCGAGTGCCTCCACGAGCTGAAGCTCATCGTCGACCTCATGTACGAGCAGGGCATCTCGGGCATGCGCTACTCCATCTCGACCACGGCCGAGTACGGCGATCTGGTCACCGGCCCCCGCATCATCAACCAGGCCGTCAAGGCCGCGATGAAGGCGGCGCTCGAGGACATCCAGTCCGGCCGCTTCGCCGAGCAGTTCGTCAACGAGATCCGTTCGGGTGGCGAGAACTTCGAGGCGCTGCGCCAGCAGGGCAAGGACCACCAGATCGAGCAGGTGGGTGCCGAGCTGCGCGGGATGATGCCGTGGATCTCGGCCGGCAAGGCCAAGGTCGAGGACATCTCCGGCGGCGACTGAGCCGCTCGACCTCCGAGGCCGCTCGGCCCCCGGGGCCGTGTGCCTCGGGTCGCGAAGAGCATGCGATTGCGTGAGTTGCCGTCGCTCAGCGACGGCAACTTGCTTTTCCGGCCCGTCGGGCGAGGCTGCGGGAGCCCGTAGCCTGGGACGATGATCGTCACGGCGCCGGCCTCGTCGGCCAACCTGGGACCGGGGTTCGACTGCCTCGCCCTGGCGCTGGACCTGCCGTTCCGGCTGGCGGTCGCCACCGAGCGGGTCGAGGCCGGAGCCGCCGACCCGATCGCCGGATCCGTCGACGATGTGGCGGCCCGGTTCCACGACGCCGAGCCCACGCATCCGGCCGCGGTGGCGTTCCGCGAGGCGGGCGGTGACCCGTCGCTGCCCATGCGCTGGGCCAGCCCCATCCCGCCCGGACGGGGCATGGGCTACTCGGGCGCGGCGAGGGTGGCGGGTGCGTACGCGGCCGGGGTGCTGGACGGGCTCGACCACGAGCAGGCTCGCGACGGCGCCCACCTGGTCGCCTCCCGGCTCGAGGGCCATCCCGACAACTCGGCCGCCTCGGCGTTCGGGCGCTTCACGGTGGCGGTCGAGCAGCAGGTCATGCGACTGGACGTGCCGGGCGACGTGACCGTGATCGTCTGGTCGCCGTCCTCGTCGACGTCCACCGACGCGTCCCGGAGGTCCCTGCCCGGGCGTGTGCTGCTCGAGGACGCGGCGTTCTCGGTGGCCCGGGCCGCCACGTGGGTGGCCGCACTGGCGACGGGCGACCTGGACGCGCTCCGGGAGGCCTGTGAGGACCGGTTGCACCAGGACCTGCGGCTGGAGGCCCGGCCCGACGCGCGGGAGGTGCGGGATCACCTCCTCGGTCGCCAGGAGGTGCTGGCCGCCTGGTTGTCCGGCTCGGGTCCGAGCATCGCGGCGCTGGTGCCCGACGATCTGGCCCCGCTCGTCGCCGGCTCGATCGGCGGCGACGGCACCGTCCGCGTGCTCGCCGTGGACCAGCGGGGCGTCCGCCTCGAGACCCCCTGATCGCTCTGTCCTGCGCCGCGGTACCGATCGGCACCGCCCTGCGGGACAGAGTGGGGCGGCAGCGCGCCGAGATGAAGCGCGCCGGTCAATTCCTGACCAGAATGGTCGGGAATGCCCGCTATGCTGCGGCCTCGGCCGGGACGACGAGGTCCCTGGTCCGCTGACGAGCACATCGAGGAGCGAACATGACCGACGACTGGGGCTTCGCCACCCGTCAGATCCACGCCGGCGCCGAGGCCGACCCGACCACCGGGTCCCGCGCCACGCCGATCTACCAGACGACCGCGTACCAGTTCCGCGACAGCGACCACGCGGCGAACCTCTTCGCTCTGGCGGAGATCGGCAACATCTACACGCGGATCATGAACCCCACGCAGGGGGTGGTGGAGGCCCGGATCGCCAGCCTGGAGGGCGCCCCCGACACCGCCGTCGGACTGCCCGGCGCGCTGGTGGTGTCGTCCGGTCAGGCCGCGGAGACCTTCGCGATCCTCAACCTGGCAGAGGCCGGCAGCCACATCGTGAGCTCCGCCGCCCTGTACGGCGGCACCTACAACCTCTTCCACTACACGCTGCCCAAGCTGGGCATCGAGGTGTCGTTCGTGGACGACCCGGACGACCTCGACGCGTGGGCCGCGGCCGTGCGCCCGAACACCAAGGCCTTCTACGCGGAGACCATCGGCAACCCCAAGAACGACATCCTGGACATCCGGGCCGTGTCGGACCTGGCGCACGCCAACGGGGTGCCGCTGATCGTCGACAACACGATCGCCACGCCCTACCTGATCCAGCCGCTCGCCCACGGCGCCGACATCGTGGTGCACTCGGCCACCAAGTTCCTCGGCGGTCACGGCACGGCGATCGCCGGCGCGATCGTCGACGGCGGCTCGTTCGACTTCTCCGCCAGCGACAAGTTCCCGCAGTTCACCGAGCCCGATCCCAGCTACCACGGCCTGGCCTACTGGCCCGCCCTCGGCCCGGGCTCGTACGTCATCAAGGCGCGCGTGCAGCTGCTGCGCGACATCGGCGCCGCCATCTCGCCGTTCAACGCCTTCCTGCTGATCCAGGGCATCGAGACGCTGTCGCTGCGCATGGACCGTCACGTCGCCAACGCGCAGGCCGTCGCGGAGTACCTGGAGGGCCACGACCAGGTCGAGTCGGTGGCGTACGCGGGCCTGGCCTCCAGCCCGTACCAGGCCCGGGCCCAGCAGTACGCCCCGCGGGGCGCCGGCTCGGTCCCGGCCTTCATCATCAAGGGCGGGCGCGAGGCCGGCAAGAAGTTCGTCGAGGCGCTGACGCTGCACAGCCACCTCGCCAACATCGGCGACGTCCGCTCGCTCGTCATCCACCCCGCGTCGACCACCCACAGCCAGCTCACCGAGCAGGAGCAGGTGACCACCGGCGTGAACCCCGGCCTCATCCGCCTGTCGGTCGGCCTGGAGGACGTCGAGGACATCATCGCGGACCTCGACCAGGGCTTCGCCGCCGCCCGCGGCTGAGCCGATCCGTTCTCGGGTCATCTGATCCCGGGTCGTCTCGCGCCCGATGTGGGCGCGTGGCGACCCGAGTTCTTCGAGGCCATGAATTCGGGTCGTCCCGCGCCCACATGGGGTCCCGGGCGACCCGAGTTCAGAGGCCGAACATGTCGAGCGCGTCGCGTGACAGGCCCTCGAGCTGGATGTCGTCGCGACGGCGGGACTCCCACTCGGCGCGCTCGAGGACGTAGCGCCGGACGACGCCGCTGCCGTCGCGCCGCGGGACCACGTCGGTGCCGTTCGGCCGGTACCCCAACGACTCGGTGACCTTCTGCGAGGCCACGTTGTCGGTGTACGCCTCGGTCACCGCCCGCTCGCCGCCCAGCCCCGCGAAGGCGAGGTGCAGCACGGCGGCGCGCATCTCCTTGCCGATGCCGCGGCCCTGGTACGGCAGCCCGATGAACGACCCGGTCGACACCGTCCGAAGGAGCGGGAACCGCGTCGCCAGGACGCCCTGGGTGCCGACGCAGCGATCGTCCTCGTACACGGCGAGCGGCAGGTGCCACGCGTCGACGGACCACTCGGCCCAGTTGCGGAACCAGAACCGGTAGGCCTCGCGGGTCCGCTCCGGCGGGTCCTCGTCGGTGAACGGCGTGAGGAACGGCATCGTCGTCGGGTCATGCAGCCCGCCGTCGATCACCTCGACCAGGTCGGCCATCTCCCGCTCGCGCAGCGGCCGCAGCTCCAGACGGGGTGTGCGGATGCGCAGGTCCCACAGCGGCCAGTGGGGATGTCCCATGTCGTCGAGGATGCCAGCGGTGTCCCGCCGGCCGCTCCCGACTTTGCGGTGTCGCGGATCCGTCGAGATCGCTCAGAAGGACATCAAGATCACGTCAACGGCCCTTCCCCGAGTCGGCTCCGTGCGTTCCACTGGTGGTGATGGCGAACGCGACGGAGTCCACCGAGGAAGAGCGGCGGCGTGAGCGCACGCTGGTCCGCCTGGTCATCGGCGCGATCGTCGTCCTGCTCGTGGTGCTGGTGCTCAACGCCGCGTTCCCCGGTGGCAACCGTCCACTCGAGGACCGGTTCGTGGCGCAGTTCCGACGGGCCCACCCGGAGCTGTCGGTGGCCGCGGCGCCCGACGACCGGCTGCTCGATGCCGCCCGACGCGTCTGCAGTCCCGACGGCCTGTCGAGCGCTGATGAGGCGTGGCTGGACACGCTCGACGTGGACCCGAGCGCGTTCGTCGACGACGCGGGTGCGCTCTGCCCGTCGCGCTGACCCGCGCCCGCCGGGCGGTTCAGCGGTCGATGGTGACCGACGGCGCGCCGAACGTGACCGTGATCGTCGCGGGCATGCCCATGAGGTCGATCGGGTCGCCCATCGAGGTGGAGCTGGCCAACGAGAGCACCTCGCCCTTGTGCTCGCCGGTGGTGATCGTGAGCTCCAGGTGGGTGCCGCCGTCCCCGGTCGCCCGGGCGTCGACGACGAACGCGTCGTAGGTCCCGTCGTCGAGCAGCGGCGAGTCGTCGTCGGAGGGGCCATCGGTCATGAGGTGGGACTCTAGGGTGGCGCCCCGGACGCGACCCGGCCCACCTGCCGGAGCAGGTGGGCCGGAATCTCCGCACGCCAGGGGGACCGGCGTGCGCTGCGAGGGACCGGTCCGGGCCGTGACCCGACCCCCGCAGCGGCGGGCGGCTCAGACCTTCTCGGGGCTGGCCGGCGCGGACTCGGGCTCCTTGTCGAAGTTCGGGCTGGTCGGCGTGATGTAGATGACGCCGGCACCCGACTCCAGGTGGTACGGCGGCAGGCCGTGCTCGACGAGGTCGATGCCCTCGAGCTCCTCCTCCCGGCTGAGCCGCAGGTTCCAGGAACCCGGGATCGTGCGGAGGAGCTTCATGATGATCATCGCCAGGCCACCGACGACGACCAGGCAGGACAAGTTGCCGATGATCTGGGCGACCAGCTGGCCGCCACCGCCGCCCCAGAACAGGCCCGTGATCGGTGCGCTGTTGTCGGCGCCCTCGGCGGTGGGGATGCCGTAGTCGCCGGTGGCGAACAGGCCGACGGCCAGCGTGCCGAAGATGCCGCAGAGCAGGTGTACCGGCACGGCGCCGATCGGATCGTCGATCCGGAGGTGCTCCAGCAGGTCCACGCCGAGCGGGACGATCACGCCGGCGATGGCACCGATGATCACCGCGCCGAGCGGGTTCACCCAGTAGCACGGGGCGGTGATGGCGACCAGGCCGCCGAGGAAGCCGTTGAGCGACATGCCGAGGTCCCACTTCTTCGAGCGGGGGTAGACGAACAGCACCGCCACGATGCCGCCGGCGCAGGCGGCGAGCGTCGTGTTGCCGGCGACCCGGCCGATGCCCTCCCAGTCCATCGCCGACAGGGTGGAGCCGGGGTTGAAGCCGTACCACCCGAACCAGAGGATGACGGCGCCGATCGATGCCATGACCAGGTCGTGGGGCGGGAACAGACCGCCACCGTCACGGGCGAACTTGCGGCCGAGGCGTGGGCCCAGGGCGACCGCGCCGGCCAGCGCGATCACCCCGCCGACGGTGTGCACGACGGTGGAGCCGGCGAAGTCGCGGAACACGGTGCCGTCGGGGACGAGGCCCTGGAACCAACCCATCGTGTTGCCCAGCCAGCCGCCCGGCCCCCACACCCAGTGGCCGAAGATCGGGTACAGGAACCCGGAGACGCAGATCGAGTAGAGGATGTCGCCCTTGAAGCTGGTCCGGCCGACCATGGCGCCGGAGGTGATCGTCGAGGCGGTGTCGGCGAACGCCAGCTGGAAGAGGAAGAACGCCAGGAAGGCGATGCCCGTCCCGTTGTAGTCGGGGGTCATGCCGGAGAGGAAGAAGTACTCGTGGCCGATCAGGCCGTTGCCCGTGCCGAACATGAAGGCGAAGCCGATCGCCCAGAACAGCAGCCCGCACAGGCAGGTGTCGAACACGCACTCCATCAGCACGTTCACCGCCTCGCGGGACCGGGCGAAGCCCGCCTCGAGGGCCATGAAGCCGGCCTGCATGAAGAAGACCAGGAAGGCGGCGACGAGCACCCACATGGTGTTGATGGGGTTGATCGTGTCCGCTGCCTCGACCGCCGCCCGAACCACGCTCGACGCGCCGGCCTCGGCACCGAAGATGGACCCGAGCGCCTTGATGACCGCGAGCAGGGCGACGACGCCCAGCAGCTTGCCGGCGAGGATCACCCCCATCATCTTGCGCGTGTCCGGATCCTTGAAACGTTGCACCCGTGAAGAGATCATGCGGCGCAACGTAGGAAGGGGATATTACGTCGCCGTTAGCCATCGGTGAACGGAACGCTTCCATCGTGTTTCGGGATTGTTGCGGGCTGGGGACCCGGTGACGACCGAGCGCCCGGGTGTCGATGGTGGCCGAGCACCGCATCGCCTGCTGTTGCAGGCGGAAGCAGGGTCCTGGTGGTCGCGGTCTGGCGTCCGGCTGCTCGCTCCCACATCGCCACGCGGGCGATTGACTCCCACAAAGAAGACATAAAGCAAACATCAGGAACACCTCATCTAGGGGTTGCGGCCGGGTTTCTCGACGCTGCATTTCATCGCATTCGCCCCACCTGAACGACCGGGTGTTAAGACGCGCGTCAGGTTGAGGACTTGCGTATGTAATGACCGCCTTACGACTGCGAAATGCGAGGTCTTTATGTTCCTCGGCCATGACTCATGCTGTGCCGTTGAACAGGTTCACGGGCCCCTTCGGGCGGAGAAGGGACCCCATGCTCATGCCCAGACGGTTGCCCGTGTCCGCGTTCAAGGAGCGCGAGGTGCAGAAGCGCTTCGGCCTCGTGCTCGCGGGCAAGGTGGGCGGCCTGCTGCTCGCCGGCGGCGTGATCGCCTCCGGTTTCTACCTCTTCGGTCAGACCGCCGGCGCGACCGCCCTGCAGGAGGCGGTCGACACCGAAGGTCTCATCAACCCCCTCAACACCGTCTGGGTTCTGGTGGCGGCGTTCCTCGTCTTCTTCATGCAGGCCGGCTTCATGGCACTCGAAGCGGGGTTCGCCAGATCCCGTGAATCGGTCAACGTCATGATGGAGTGCATCTTCGACACCTGCCTGTGCGGGATCCTCTACTGGGCGATCGGTTTCGCACTGGAGTTCGGCATCGGGAACTCCATCATCGGGCACTCGTTCTTCTTCCTGAACCACGACACGGCGGACTACAACGGCACCGGCATCGCCTTCTATGCGTTCGTGCTGTTCCAGTTCGCGTTCGCGGACACGGCGTCGACGATCACGTCGGGGGCGATGATCGGTCGCACCAGCTTCAAGGGCGACATCCTCTACTCGATCGCCGTCTCCGGCCTGATCTACCCGATCACGGTCCACTGGATCTGGGGACCGGGCGGCTGGCTCGGCAACACGATGGGTTGGTTCAACGGCCTGGTTCCCGAGGGCACGGTGTTCCGCGACTTCGCCGGCTCGACGGCCGTCCACACGGTCGGCGCCATGATCGCCCTGATGGGCGCCCTCGCGCTCGGCCCACGCATCGGACGGGTCTTCGCCCGGGACGGCGGTGGCCCGCTGCCGCCGCACGACGTGAACATCGCGGCGATCGGCGCGGTCATGCTGTGGTTCGGCTGGTACGGCTTCAACCCCGGCTCGACCCTGTCCGCCATGGACTGGGAGGGCATCGGCCGGGTGGCGATCAACACCACCCTCGCTGCGAGCGCCGGCGGCCTGGTCGCCATCTTCTTCATCTACCAACGGACCAAGAAGTGGGACGTCGGTTCGACGATCAACGGGTTCCTCGGCGGGCTCGTCGCAGTGACGGCACCCTGTTACTGGATCAACCCCTTGGGCGCGGTGATCATCGGCTCGGTGGCCGGCATCCTGGTCCCGCTCGCCACCGACCTGTTGGAGCACCTCCGGATCGACGACCCGGTCGGGGCGGTGCCGGTGCACGGCGCCTGCGGTATCTGGGGCACTCTCGCCGTCGGCCTGTTCGCCACCGGTGAGTTCGGCATCCCGACGGCGACCGGTGCCGACAACGCCGCGCCGATCACCGGCCTCTTCTACGGGGGCGGCGTCGGTCAGCTCACCGCCCAGATCATCGGCAGCATCGCCGCCATGCTCAGCGCCGGGATCCTCTCGTTCCTGCTCATGTTCGGCCTCCGCAAGATCCCCGGCTCCTGGAACCTGCGCATGCCTCGCGACGCGGAGATCGAGGAGGGCATCGACCTCTACGCCCACGGCCTGCCGGCCTACCAGATGGACGCGGGCCCGGGGCTCGTCACCGTCGCCGGACCGGCCGAGGCCAAGGAGCGGGCGACCTCGTCCGACTAGGAGCCTCGGCCCGGGCTCCGATCGGAGGAAACGGTCGGCGACCCCGTCGGGGGTCGCCGACCCGCGTCCGGGATCAGGCGCGCGGGGCGGCAGGTTCGCCGGAGTCCGGACCGGTGTGCGGCGCGGCCGGCTCGAGCCGGTAGCCACGGTTGCGCACGGTTCGGACCACCAGGCCCACCGGCTCCAGGCGCCGGCGGAGGCGGAGGATGTGCACGTCGAGCGCGTTGCGGCCGGGAGTGCTGTCGGGCCACGCCGCACGCACCACGGCGTCCCGGCTGGCGACCGCCCCGAAGCGATCGAGGAGCACAGCGGTCATCCGGGCCTCGATGGGCGGGAGGGCCAGTCGGCCGCCCCCCACGTGCAGCACGTCGTCGTCGTCGAGCACCGGACGCTCCGGCGACGCCACGCGGCGCAGCAGCCATTCGGCCCGGGCCCGGAGGTCGGCGTCGGACGCGGGGAGCCGCACCCAGTCCTCGAGGAGGTCGAGGGGCGGCGGCGGGGCCTGGTCGCCCTCGAGCAGCAGCAGGCGGGGGCATCCCTCGGCGAACAGCTCGTTGCGGCGATCCGACCGGGCCGGCCACGGGACGAGCTCCACGCCCTGGGAGGTCCGGCCGGGGGGAGCGGGATCCGGCGCCACGGTCGACCGCGTCACGCCCCGTTGGCGACCACGAGGCGGTAGCCGACCCCGGGCTCGGTCTGGACCTCGACGCCCGAGGAGTCGGCGACCTTGCGCCGCAGGTTCGTCACGTGAACCCGCAACGACTCGGTGGTGCCCCCGCCGGACGGCCACACCGCATCCATGATCGCCTGGTGGGTGAGCAGGCTGTTGGGCCGACGCGCCATGGCGGCGAGGAGCGCGAACTCCTTCTGCGTCAGGTGGACGCGCTGTCCGGCGACCGTCACCAGGTGGGCGTCGGTGTCGATGACCATGTCGCCGAGGTCGAGCGGCGCCCGGACGGCGAAGTCGTCGGCGGGTGCCTGGCGGTGGCGCTGCGCAGCGCGCAGTCGGGCCATCAACTCGGGCATCGAGAACGGCTTGGTGACGTAGTCGTCCGCGCCGAGGTCGAGCGCCTCGACCTTGCGGGCCTCGTCACCGTCGGCCGTGAGCACGATCACCGGCAGCGTCGAGCGCTGGCGGATCCGGCGGCACACCTCGAGGCCGTCCATGTCCGGCAGTCCCAGGTCGAGCAGCACGGCGTCGGGCTGGGCTGCGACGATCGCCCGGAGGGCCGCCTCGCCCGTGCGGGTCACGATCACCGTGTGGTCGCGGGCGCCGAGCGCCGTCGTGAGCACCTCCGCGACCGAGGGATCGTCCTCGATCACGAGCACCGTGTCGGGCCCGCTTCCCGGGGTGGTGCCATCACCCCGACGGGAGGGTGACGACGAACCTTGCGCCTCCGCCTGGTCGATCATCGACCGAGATCGTACCGCCGTGGCGTTCGACGATCGCCCGACTGATCGCCAGCCCGACGCCGCTGGAGCCAGCGATGGTGCCGGACCGGAACGGCTGGAACACCAGCTCCGCCTCCTCGGGGGGTACGCCGGGACCACGGTCGGCGACCTCGATCCGCAGGCCGTCGGCGTCACCGGTCGCGGACAGCGTGACCGGCGCGCCGTGGTCGCTGTGGCGGATGGCGTTGTCGAGCAGGTTGGAGAGCACCTGGTCGACCTGGGTGGCGTCGGCCCGGATCACGGGCATCTCGCCGTCCAGATGCAGCTCGACGACCACGCCGTTCGGCGCGAGCTTGAAGCGCTCGACCGAGCGGCGGATCAGCACCTCGGGATCGATCGGCTCCCGCCGGGGTTCCATGGCGCCGGACTCGATCCGGTTCAGCTCGAGCAGGTTCGCCACGAGCCGGTCGAGCCGCGCGGATTCGATGTCGACCAGGCGGAGCAGTCGCTCCTCGACCTCGGGGGAGTGCTGCACGTCGTCGAGCATCTCCGTGGCGGCGGCGCGGATCGTGGCCAGGGGGGTGCGCAGGTCGTGCGACACCGACCGCAGGAGCAGCGTCCGCTGGCGGTCCGCCTCGGAGAGCACGTCGATCCGGGCCGAGACGAGCGTCGACACGACCAACGCGACCAGGAAGAACACGATGAGCGCGACGAGGTCGCCGGTGACCGCGATCTGCAGCGGGGAGCCGATCGGCGGGAGCGACGTGGCGAAGCCCAGGGTCGCGGCGCCGGCGGCGACGTAGCCGGGGACGCGGCCGCCCAGCGCGGCGGCACCGACCACCGGCACCACGAGCAGCAGCGCCTTGACCGCCCGCTCCAGCTCGTCCTGGAACGGGGTCAGCGCGACGGTGATGACGACCACCGCGAGCACGGCCGCGACGGTGACCCACACCGGTGGTGCGCCGCCTGGGAGCGGGCGCCGGCCGTCTCGGGGGCTGCGGTCGTCCTTGGGCACGCCACAGGGTGCCACGGCCCCGGGCGGCGAGAGCACCGCTGTCGTCGCGGTCGCCGGGTCGCGGGCCGGCCCGCCGCGTTCACATGGTCTCGGCGAAGCTGACCTCTCCCTCGCCGCGGATCACGTTCTTGAGCAGCTTCCCCGACGCGTTGCGGGGCAGCTTGCCGTCCCAGCGCTCGACGTAGGCCGGCACCTTGAACGCCGCCAGCGTGTCGGCCACCCAGGCCCGGACGTCCGCGTCGGAGATCTCCTCGCCGGGCGCGAGCTCGATGACCGCCTTGACCTCCTCGCCGAGCTCGGGGTGCGGCACACCCACGACCGCGGCGTCGGCGATGGACGGGTGCTCCACGAGGCGGTTCTCGATCTCGACGCAGTACACGTTCTCGCCGCCGCGGATCAGCATGTCCTTGGCCCGGTCGGTGATGTAGAGGTAGCCGTCCTCGTCCAGGTGGCCCACGTCGCCGGTGTGCAGCCAGCCGTCGATCACGGTGTTGGCCGTGGCCTCGGGCTTGTTCCAGTAGCCGGCCATGATCAGCGGTCCGCGGATCAGCACCTCGCCGGTCTGGCCCGGGCCGAGGTGCGCGCCATCGGGTCCGGCGATGGCCAGCTCGGTGTTCGGCATGGGCAGCCCGACCGAGTCGGGGCGCTCCAGGGAGTCACGTCCGGTCAGCGCAGTGGCGGCCGACGACGACTCGGTCAGGCCGTAGGCGTTGGTGGTCGCCTTGACGTTCGGGAACGTCTCGCGGATGCGGCGCTGGAGCTCGTCGGCCGACGGCGACCCGCCGAAGCTGACCGAGGTGATCGAGGTCAGGTCCCAGTCGTGACGGTCGGGGTGCTCGCAGCAGCGCCAGATCATCGTCGGCACGGTGGCCCACAGCTGGATCCGCTCCTTCTCGATGGCGTCGAACGCGGCTTCGGGCGTGAACCGCCCCGGCAGGATCACGAGCCGCAGGCCCGCCATCATCCCGACGACGAGCACGGAGTGACATCCCGACACGTGGAAGAGGGGAGAGGTGAGCAGCGCCACCGGCTGGCCCGACCCGTCGCTCGGCGGCTCGGGCCCCTGGTCGCCGTCGTCGGGTTCGGACGCCTGCACCATGGCCCCCAGGGTGAGCAGGAACACCGTGTTCTGGAGGTTGGCGATCATGTTGCGGTGGGTGGAGATCGCACCCTTCGGCCTGCCGGTCGTGCCCGACGTGTAGAAGATGACCGCCGGGTCGCCCTCGTCGATCGGCTCGGTCGGCAGGTCGTCGGTGGGCTCGGTCAGGAGCTCGTCGAAGCGGTGGAGCTTGGGGCTCACGGTGCCGTCGGGCCGGGCGAAGTCCGCGGGGTCGGCGTCGATCAGGAACACGTGCTCGAGCGTGTCGATGCCGTCGATCTCCTCGGCCACCCGCTCGAACCGCTTGCGGTCGGCCACCAGCACCCGGGCGCCCGAGTCCTCGAGCCCGTAGACGATCTCGTCGGTGATCCACCAGCCGTTGAGGCCCACGAGCACCGCACCGATGTCGACCGTGCCCCAGAACGTCAGGCACCACTCCGGGTTGTTCTGGCTGAGCACGGCCACCCGGTCGCCGTGGCCGACGCCGAACGCCGCCAGCCGACGGCTGACCGAGTTCGCGCCCCGCATGAAGTCCTTGTAGGTGATGCGCTCGTCACCCCGGACGATGAACACCTTGTCGCCGTGGGACTGGCCGAAGCTGGCGACCACGCGCAGGTCGTTGAAGCGGTCCCTGTAGACCCGCATGGGCGTGTCGTCGACCTTCTCCTCGACGATCTCGAACGGACCCCCCGGTCCGGTCAGCTGGCCGCGCAGCTCCGTTGCGGTCGACATCTGTCCCCCTGTCGTCGGCCGCCCCGCGGCGGCACGCGTGACAGGAGTCTCGCGCCGTCGCGGCGGTCGGTGCGGTCGTCAGTCGTCGGCCGCGGTCGCCGGTTCCTCGTCCACGACGAGGGGCGCGGCCGGGCGGAGCCCGCTGCGGCGGGCGGCGCGACCGAGCAGGTGGCTGCCGATCGGGGTGGTCCAGAACTGCAGGGCGACGACCAGGGCGAGCTTGAGCACGTCCGCCCAATCGGGCATGCGCAGCGCTGCGCCGGTGGCGGTCAGCAGGATCGCCAGCGTGGTCGCCTTGGTCTGCACGTGGAGCCGGGCGTACGCGTCCGGCACGGTGTTCAGGCCGATCGCCGTCACCAGGCACGTGACGCACCCCAGGAGCATCAGGACCGACGAGCCCACGTCGAGCGCCGTCCTCACGAGCCCCTCCGCTCGATGAAGCGTGCCACCGTCACCGTGCCCAGGAAGCCCAGCACCCCGATCAGCAGGGCCAGATCGACGTCCAGGCCGCCGCGCTCCCACGCCGCGCTGACCATGAGCCCGCAGACGATGAACGCCACGATCGTGTCGACCGCGATCGACCGCTCGACGAGCGTCCGGCGGCGGAACGCGTGGAGCAGCGCCAGGGCGGTCGACGCCAGCAGGAGCCCCAGGCAGATCGTGGCGACGACGGTCACGGACGGCCCTCCCGGAGCGCGGGGCGGCGCAGGGCGGGATCGCGGGGTTCGATCGCCGCGACCACGAGCCGTTCCAGGTCCGCGACGTCGGACCGCACGTCGTCGGGGTCGCCGACGCCGATGACGTGGACGTAGAGGACGGTCGGGTCGGTGCGGACGTCGAGGGTGAGCGTGCCCGGTGTGAGCGTGATCGCGTCGGCCACGATCGTCGCGACCAGCGGCGTCTGGTTGGTCAGCGGGCAGGCGACCACCGCCGCTCGGAGCCGTTCGGGCGTGGGGCGGAGCGCGGTGACCGCGACCGCCCAGGTCGACTCCACGAGCATCCGGATGAACAGCACGCCGAACCTGAACGTCGGCCACGGGTGCACGACGTGCTCGCGCGCACGTCGGCCGCTGATCCACAGCACGACCGCCACCGCCACGGCGCCACCGACCAGGTTGCCGACCGACGGCGATCCCTGCATGGCCACCCACACGAGCAGCAGCAGTGCCGGCGGCAGGAGGCGGGCGAGCAGCCGCGCGATCACGGACGGCCCTCCGCCTGCTGGTCGCCGTTCACGGCGGTCCGGTAGGAGTCGGGGTGGACGATCGACTCGGCGGCCCGCTCGCAGTAGCGGTAGATCGGTCCTGCGAACAGGGCGATCGCCAGGCCGAGCCCCACGACCACCGCCGTGACCGACGAGATCGCAGGATGGTGGCGGAGGATGCCGGGCGAGCTGCCGTCGCCGGCCACCGGCCGGTCGATCCCCTCGGGCGCACCCCAGAAGAGCCCGGTCCAGATCTTCAGCATCGACACGAGCGTGAGCACGCTGCCGACGAGGGCGACCGCGACCATCGCCCACGCCTCCTGGTCCAGGCCGGCCTCGACCAGTCCGGTCTTGCCGACGAAGCCGGAGAACGGCGGGAAGCCGGCCAGGCTCAACGCCGGGAGCAGGAAGAGCACCGCGAGCGGCCCGGAGCGCCGAGCGAGCCCGGAGACCTTGCTGATCGTGCTCGTGCCCGTCTCCCGCTCGACCACTCCCTCGACCAGGAACAGGGAGGTCTTGATCGGGATCTGGTGGAGGATGAAGAAGATCGTGGCGGCGATCGCGGCCACGCCCCCGAGCGCGACGCCCATGATCATGTAGCCGATCTGGCTCACGATGTGGAAGCTCAGGATCCGCTTCATGTCGCTCTGGGCGATGGCGCCGAGCACGCCGATGATCATCGTCAGGCCGGCGATCGTGAACAGCAGCGGCCGCAGCGTGCCGGGGAACAGGAGCGTCTGGGTCCGGACGATCGCGTACACGCCCACCTTGGTCAGCAGGCCGGCGAACACCGCGGTGACCGGGCCGGGCGCGGCGGGATAGCTGTCGGGCAGCCAGGAGAACAGCGGGAAGACCGCCGCCTTCAGGCCGAAGGCGATGAGCAGCAGCAGGTTGAGGCCCACCTTGACGCCGACCGGCAGTGCGGCGAGCCGCTCCGGCAGGTCGGCCATGCTGAGCGTGCCGGTTGCCGCGAACACGAGCGCCACGGCCATCACCAGCAGGATCGACTCGAGCACGTTGAGCACGACGTAGGTGGTGCCCGAGCGGATCTGGTCGTCGGACCCCTCCAGGGTGATCAGCACGTAGCTGGCCATCAGCAGGACCTCGACCGCCACGAAGAAGTTGAAGAGGTCGCCGGCCAGGAACGCGGCCGAGATGCCGGCGGTGAGCGCCAGGTACGCGGGGTGGTACCAGATCGACCGCTCGTCGTCGCCCCGCTGCGCGATCGCGTAGACGAGGACCGCGGCGAGCATGAGGCCGGAGATCACCAGCATCAGGGCGGCGAAGCGATCGGCGACCAGGTTGATGCCGATGTGCGGCGACCACCCGCCCGCCGTGGTGGACAGGGTGCCGTTGCGGTCGACGTCGACGAGGATGGCGATGCTCAACCCGAGGGTGGTGAGCGACGTCACGACGGCGAGCGCGCGCTGGAGCAGCGGCACCCGCACCGCGGCGAGCGTCAGGACCGCCCCGAACAGCGGGACCAGGACCGGCAGGGCGAGGAACCGGCTCACGTCGGCCTGCCGTCGGCCGCGGTGTCGCCGGGGAACTCGCTCGGCTCGATCTCCTCGTCCACGTCCTCGATCGACCGCTCGTCGGCCTCGGAGGCGAGTCGACGATCGTGGATGTCGTCCTCGACCTCGTCGTTGCCGTCGATGGTCCAGGACCGGTAGGCGATCGCGAGCAGGACCGACACGACGCCGAAGCCGATCACGATCGCCGTCAGCACGAGCGCCTGCGGCACGGGGTCCGACGGCGTCCCGTCCCGTCCCACGATCGGTGCCGTGCCGGCGTCGCCGCCGATGGCGACGATGAGCAGGTTGACGGCGTTGCCGAGCATGCCGATGCCCAGCACGATCCGCGTGATCGAGCGGTGCAGCATCAGGTAGACGCCGACGGATCCGAGGACCCCGATGAGCAGGCCCATGGCGATCGTCATGAGCCGCCCCCCTCCACGTCGGCACCGTCGGGTGGCAGCGCCCGGTCGGCCGGCGGACCGAGCTCGGACGCCTCGGCGTCGGCGGCGACGAACGTGAGGAGGATCGCCATCACCACGCCGACGACCAGCACGTGCACGCCGATGTCGAAGAAGCCGGCGGTGACGATGTGCACGTCGCCGATCACCGGCACGTGCAGGTCCCACAGCTGGCTGTCCATCACGTCCAGCCCGAACGCGAGCGGCGCAGAGGTGGTGACCACCGCCAGGCCCAGGCCGCCGGCGATCAGCCACACGGGGTCGAGCCGCAACCGGCCGACGCCCTTGATGCCCTCCGACAGGTACCGGAGCACGACCGCCGCCGCCATGATCAGGCCACCCGCGAACCCGCCGCCCGGCGCGTTGTGGCCCCGGAACGTCACGTAGAGGGACACGAGCAGCAGCACGGGGGTGAGGGCCCGGGCGCTGACGACGAGGATGACCGAGCGCCGCATCACGTCGCGGGCTCCTCGGTCACGGGGGGCAGTGCGTCCAGGTCGGTGCCGTCGACGAGGCGGCGGCGACGCTGCTCGCGCCGGGCGACGCCGACGATGTTGACCACACCGATCGCCGCGACGGCCAGGACGGTGATCTCGCCCTGGGTGTCGAACCCACGGAAGTCGACCAGCGTCACGTTGACGACGTTGCGACCGCCGCCCTCGGGCAGCGACCGGGCCATGTACTCGTCACCGACCGATGGCTGCGTCCGGAACGCCGGCACGATCATGGCCACGGCGGCGAGCGCCGCGCCGACCGCGACGGCCACGCCGACGCGCACCGCTCGCGGCGCCCACGCCGGGGCGGCTGCGAAGCGGTCGGGCAGGCGACCGAACACGAGCAGGAACATGACGATCGTGAGGCTCTCGACCAGGAACTGGGTCACGGCCAGGTCAGGAGCACCCCGGATGAGGAACACCACGGCGAGGCCGTAGCCCGTCCCGCCGAGCAGCACCGCGGCGGTGAATCGGCGTGTGGCGGTCAGGACCGACAGCCCGATCGCCGCGGTGAGGGCGGCGGCCGCGACCTCGAGCGTGGACGAGCCGAGCGGCCAGTCGGCGATCGCCTCGGCCACCCCGTCCTGGAACAGCATCCAGACGACGACGGACAGCACGGCGGTGAACACGATGCAGAGGTAGAGCGGCAGCGACCCGCTCTGGGTCACCGCGGTCAGGCGCTTGGCGCCGGCGAGCAGTCCGTCGTAGGTCCGGGCGTACGCCACCTCGCCGAGCCCCCGCCGTGGCTCCGCACCCCGATCGGCCCGGACGACGAGCGTGCCGACGACCGCGCCGGCGACGAGGATCACCGCCGACAGCGCGAGCGCCGGTCCGAACCCGGCCCACAGGGTCAGATGGCCGTCGACCTCGACCCCGGCGGGCTCGAGGGATGCGACGACGTGCTCGAACCAGCCGCCGGCGGCGCCGGCCGCGAGTCCCAGTCCGAGCGACGCCGCTGCGAGGAGGACCGGGGAGAGCACGAACAGGGATCCGGGGCGGTCGACCGCGTTGGGATCGATCGGCCCGTCGCCGTCGGGCACGCCCCCGGTCCGGCTGCCGAACATCTCCCAGATGATCCGCAGCGTGTAGGCGACGGTCAGGACCGAGCCGACGGACACGCCGACGAGGGCGACCGCGCCCGTCCACCCGACCTCCAGGTCCAGGAGCGAGTCGAGCCCGGCCTCCTTCGTCACGTAGCCGAAGGTCGGGGGGACGGCCGCCATGCTGGCGGCGGCCACGAAGGCGGCGCCGGCCACGACGGGCAGCCGGGCGGTCAGCCCGCGCAGTCGTCGGAGATCACGGGTGTGGGCCTGGTGGTCGACGACGCCGATGACGAGGAACAGGGCGCACTTGTAGAGCGCGTGGGCACAGAGCATCACGACGCCGGCGTACGTGGTGGCCGGGGTGCCGAGTCCGAGCAGCACCATCAGCAGTCCGAGCTGGCTGACCGTGCCGTGCGCGAGCGCCAGCTTGGCGTCCTGCTGGCGGAGGGCCCGGGCCCCTCCGAGCAGCACGGTGGTGACCCCGACCAGCACCACGAGCGGCCGCCACGGTCCCTCGCCCGCGAACACGGGGGCGAACCGAGCTGCGAGCACCAGGCCGGCCTTCACCATCGTGGCCGAGTGCAGGTAGGCGGACACCGGCGTGGGCGCGGCCATGGCGCCGGGGAGCCAGAAGTGGAAGGGGAACTGCGCCGACTTCGTGAACGCCCCCATCAGGACGAGCACCAGCGCGACGGCCACGACCGTGCCGGTCGGAGCCACCTCGAGCAGCCCCGAGATCGTCCACTCGCCCGACTGCTGCGCGAGCAGCACGAGCCCGGCGAACATCGCCAGGCCGCCGAGTGTGGTGACGAGCAGCGCCCGGACAGCGGCGGTGCGGGCGACCGGGGAGGTGTCGTCGAACCCGATCAGGAAGAACGAGAGGATCGACGTCAGCTCCCAGAACAGGAACAGCGTGAGGAGCCCGTCGGACAGGACGAGCCCGAGCATGGCGCCCGCGAACGCGACGAGCAGGCCCACGACTCGTCCCACCCTGGGCTCGTGATCGAAGTACGACCAGCAGTAGAGGAGCACCAGGGCGCCGACGCCGCTGACGAGCAGTCCCATGAACAGGCCGAACCCGTCGAGGCGCAGCACGAGGTCGAGCCCGAGCTGGGGCACCCAGGTGACCGTCTGCTCGACGACCTCGCCGTCGAGCACCGACGGTGCCTGACCGACCAGCCAGCCGAACGCGGCGACGGGCGCCAGCGCAGCGATCGGCACCGCGGCTCGGCGGAGCGACCGCCCGGGCGCCAGGCAGATCAGCCCCACGATCAGATGGAGGACGACGAGTGCGGTCATTTGGGGGGGGTGGGATGCGTGGAGTGAGGGCCTGCGGGCCGAGCTCGGTCCGCCGTCAGGCCGGTGACACGAGCCGGTACCCGACCCCGGTCTCGGTCTGGATCCGCGGGCGGTCGGGTCCGTCGCCGAGCTTCTTGCGCAGCTTCGCCATATGCACCCGCAATGACTCCGCGGTGCCCCCGCCGTCGGACCACACCTTCTGGAGGATCGTGGAGTGCCGGACGAGCAGGCCCGGGTTGCGGGCGAGCAGGGCCAGCAGCTGGAACTCCTTGGGTGTCAGGTCGAGCGTCCGGCTCCCTGCCGTGGCGAAGTAGGCGCCGGTGTCGATGACGAGGTCGCCGACGGAGATGCGCTCCGGGTCGACCAGCGCCGACAGCAGCGCGCGGTGCCGGAGCGCCACGCGGATCCGGGCGAGCAGCTCGGGCATCGAGAACGGCTTCGTGATGTAGTCGTCGGCCCCCGCATCGAGCGCGTCGACGAGCCGCGCCTCGTCTCCCTCCGCAGTGATGACGATGATGGGATTGCGGAACCAGAGCCGGAGCTCCTCGCACAGCTCGACGCCGTCGCCGTCGGGCAGACCCAGGTCGAGCAGGACCAGGTCGGGCGACGTGGAAGCCAGACGGTCCCGCGTGGCGCGGGCCGTCGGGGTGATGGCGACGTGATGGCCGCGCCGGGCCAGCGCGGTGACCAGGACGTCGGCGACCGAGGGGTCGTCCTCGACGACGAGGATCGAGGCGGGTGCCAGAGTCCCGCTGGTCGGCTCGGCGTCGATCACGTCAGTGGACACCGATCACCACTTCGAACTGCGCACCGCCGCCTTGTCGCTCATGCACCGAGATCGTACCGCCATGCGCGTTGACGATCGCACGGCTGATGGCGAGTCCGACCCCGCTCGACCCGGCGATCCGTCCGGACCGGAACGGCAGGAAGATCAGCTCCATCTCCTCGGGCGGCACACCTGGTCCGCGGTCCGCGACGCTCATGACCACCTGCCGGCCGCGGTCGGCGGTCGTGACGCTCACGTCGATCGCTTCGTGCGGGGGACTGTGGCGCACGGCGTTGTCGAGCAAGTTGGTCAGCACCTGGTCGATCATCACCGGATCGACGTCGAACATCGGCAGATCGGGGGGCGCCTCCAGTCGGAAGCTGACCCCCTCGTTCGCCAGCTCCGCTCGCTCGACCGCCGAGCGGGTCAGGGCGCCCGGATCGGTGGCCTCGCGCTGGGGGCGCATGCCGACGGCCTCGATCCGGCTCAGGCTCAGCAGGTTGGAGACCAGCCGATCGAGCCGTCGTGCGTCGTGGTCGATCAGCTGGAGCATGTGACGGCGCGTCGCCCGGTCCGGCTCGCCGGCCGACTCGTCGAGCAGATCCGTCGCGGCCGCCCGGATCGTGCCGAGCGGGGTCCGGAGGTCGTGGGACACCGAGCGCAGCAGGACGGCGCGATCCTGCTCGAGACCGGTCAACGCCTCGATGCGACCGGTGACGAGCGCGGAGACGAGCAGGCTGACGGCGAGCAGCGCGCCGAGGGCGACGATGTCCTCCGCCACCGCGACCCGGGGGCTGTCGAGCGGCGGCAACCGCAGCGAGTAGCTCAGCGCGGCGCAGATCGCGACGGCGTACGACGCCCATCGTCCGCCGATCACCCCTGCCAGCACGACCGGGACCACCAGCAGGAATCCTGCGATCGAGCGGTCCATGGCGGACCCGATCACGGCGCCTGCCACCGCGATCGCGGCAACACCCGCGATCCCGACCGCCAGCCCGATCCACGGGTGCTGTCGGGTCTCCCTCAGGATCGCCGTCCAGACGGTGCGGGGGTGCTGGATCTTCACCGGGAACGTCGAGCGGTCGACCGTCGGCAGCGCGGGGTCTGGCTCGATCGAGGCGGTGGACATCGTGGGGCGGTCACCTCATCAGTGTGGCGCGGGTGGGTCGCGGCCCGGATGGCCGCTGGAAGGGGTCAGCCGATCGGAGGGAAGAGCAGGGCGGGGTGCGGCCCAGAATCCGCACCCCGCCCCCTGGCAGCCTCGAGCTCGGCAACTCGAGACGTTCAGGCCACCAGGTCGGCGTCGGTGAACGGGATGTCGTCGCCGTAGCCGGAGTAGCCGTGCTCGTGGATGTCGAGCCCCTCGATCTCCTCCTGCGGCGAGACCCGGAGACCGACCGTGGCCTTGATGGCGAAGAACATGATCGCCGTCGCCGCGAACGTGTAGGCGGCGATGGACACGACGCCCAGGACCTGCGGCCACAGCTGGTCGACGCCGCCGCCGTAGAAGAGGCCGGGGTCGGTGATGCCGTTGTCCTTGGTGGCGAACAGGCCGACGGCGATCGCACCGAAGGCGCCGCAGACGCCGTGCACCGAGGAGGCGCCCACGGGATCGTCGATCTTGACCCGGTCGAAGAACTCCACGGCGAACACCACCAGCACACCCGAGATCGTCCCGATGATCACGGCGCCCCAGTTGTTGACGACGCCGCAGCCGGCGGTGATGCCGACCAGGCCGGCGAGAAGTCCGTTGGCGGTCATGCTCGGGTCGGGCTTGCCGTTCTTCACCCACGTCGTGAACATGGCGACGCACGCACCGGCGGCACCGGCGAGCACCGTGGTCACGGCGACCGGGGTGACCGCCGAGTCGGCGGCGAGCTCGGAGCCGGGGTTGAAGCCGAACCAACCCACCAAGAGGATGAACGCACCGATGAACGCCAGCGGGATCGAGTGGCCGGGGATGGCCCTCGGCTTGCCGTCGGGTCCGTACTTCCCGAGCCGTGGCCCCAGGAACGCCGCTCCCACGATCGAGGCGACGCCGCCGACCATGTGCACGATGCCGGAACCGGCGAAGTCGTGGTACCCCTGCTCGGCCAGCCAGCCACCACCCCAGGTCCAGTGGACCACGATCGGGTAGATGATGGCGCTGATGATGAAGCTGTAGATGCAGTAGGAGATGAACTTCGTGCGCTCGGCCATGGCGCCGGACACGATCGTGGCCGTCGTGGCCGCGAACGCCACCTGGAAGATGAAGAACGTGGCGATCGAGAGGCTGCTCTCACCCAGGTAGTTGTCGGCGATGTCGCTGCCGATGAACCAGCCGCTCGTCCCGATGAACGAGTTGCCGCTGCCGAAGGCGAAGGCGAAGCCCACCGCGGCGAACGCGAGGACGCCGATCGTGAAGTCCACCAGGTTCTTCATCATGATGTTCGACACGCTCTTGGCGCGCGTCATGCCGGCTTCGACGCAGGCGAATCCCGCCTGCATGAAGATGACGAAGATGGCTGAGACCAGGATGAAGATGTTGTCCAGGTTCGCCTGCACGAGCGCGACCGGATCTTCCTCCTGAGCCGCCGCAGGGTTGGCCATCAGGGCGGCGATCGACAATGCGACACCGACGCCGACGGCGATCTTCGTGGATCTACGACTGAGCAACTGTTCTCCTCTCGGAGGGCGGTGCTGACGGCTGCCCGCACCGGCCGACTGGTGTGTTGACACCGTCGGCCGACGGTCGGCACCGCGTTCAAGGGCGCGCGGCTGCAGAGGTGTGCAGCAGCCCGGCTCCATCGCTTGGTGTCAGCCCGCCGGCCGAACGGCTCCGAGGTGTCGGTGCCGTCGTCCGGTGCGTGGTGGAGAGACGTCGCCGGAGTCGTTGGTTCGTGGCTCCGTCGGCCCGGTTCGATCTCGCCGGGCGGCAACGTATGGAGCCATCGTTTCTACGTTGTTACTGAGAGGTGAACCAGGCCCGTTTCACGAAATGATACGGGCCACTTCGCGACCTGGTCAGCCGCTGATAAGGCGCCGACAACGGTGCGGTTACGTTCTGGTAATACCGGCCCGCGGTCGCTCCGGACGGCGGTTCGAGGACCGCTCGAACGGGTTCAGACCAGCCGCTCGATCACGTGGTCGATGCAGCGGGTCAGCTGGGCGATGTCCTCGGGGTCGATCGCCGGGAACAGCGCCACGCGCAGCTGGTTGCGACCGAGCTTGCGGTACGGCTCCGTGTCGAGGATGCCGTTGTCGCGCAGCACGGCCGCGATCGTCGCGGCGTCGATGTCGTCGTCGAAGTCGATCGTGGCGACGACGTGCGAGCGGGAGGCCGGGTCCTGGACGAACGGGCGGGCGTGGCTGTGCGCGTCGGCCCAGTCGTAGATGGTGGCGGCGGAGCGGTCGCAGCGGCCGGCGGCGAACTCCAGGCCGCCGTTCTCCAGGATCCACATGACCTGCTCGGTGGCCAGGAACAGGGTGGCCAGCGCCGGCGTGTTGTAGGTCTGGTCCTTGCGCGAGTTCTCGAGCGCGATCGACAGGTCCAGGAAGGCGGGGACCCAGCGGTCGGACGCCGAGATGCGCTCGATGCGCTCGATGGCTGCGGGTGAGCAGGCCGCCAGCCACAGGCCGCCGTCGGAGGCGAGGCACTTCTGGGGCGCGAAGTAGTAGACGTCGGTCTCTGCGGCGTCGAAGCGCAGGCCGCCCGCCGCGGAGGTGGCGTCGACCAGGACCAGCGCGT
Source organism: Actinomycetes bacterium (assembly GCA_023450775.1). Taxonomy (GTDB): domain Bacteria; phylum Actinomycetota; class Acidimicrobiia; order Acidimicrobiales; family Microtrichaceae; genus Dermatobacter. Next base: position 24,900 of record JAEXGP010000356.1, read on the forward strand.
CGCCCTGGGTGCCGTGCGGCCGCTCGAGCGGCATGGCGACGCCGGTCGACGTCTCGTTGTGGGTCAGGCAGTACGCGTCGATGCCCTCCATGGGCACGGCGGTGGGGTGGTGGCCCGGCTCCGAGCGGATGATCTCGGGCTCGCCCAGGTGCGGCGCCGCAGCGGCGGCCTTGCCGAACTTCGAGCTGAACTCGCCGAAGTCCAGGTGCTGGCTGCGCTCCTCGATCAGACCGAAGGTCGCGGCGTCCCAGAACGCCGTGGTGCCGCCGTTGCCCAGGAGGATCTCGTAGCCGTCGGGCAGCGAGAACAGCTCGGCCAGCCCGTTGCGCAGCTCGCTCACCTTGAACCGGACCATCGCCTGGCGGTGCGACGTCCCCATGAAGTGCGGAGCGGACCCGGCGAGCATGTCGATGGCGTCCGCCCGGACCTTGGAGGGCCCGCAGCCGAACCGGCCGTCGGCGGGGAGGAGGTCGTCGGGGAGGGAGATGTCGGGGGTGCTCACCGCCACAGTCTGCCCCGCCCGCCGCGCCGGTCCCGCTTCTGTTGTGCGGAACTGACCGATCCTTCTGGTTCCGCACGACAGGACGGGGGAACCGGGGAGAAGGGGCGTCGTAGGGGCGGGTAGCGTTCGGGGCATGAGCGCCCCCACCTCCACGGGTCGGATCTCCCGACGCGTCGCCGGCATCGCCCCGTCCGCCACCCTCGCGGTCGACGCCAAGGCGAAGGCCATGAAGGCCGCCGGGGACCCGGTCATCGGCTTCGGCGCGGGCGAGCCCGACTTCCCGACGCCCGACGCCATCGTCCAGGCCGCCATCGAGGCGTGCGGGGACCCCAGGAACCACCGCTACACCCCGGCGCCCGGCCTGCCCGAGCTGCGGGAGGCCATCGCCGCCAAGACCCTGCGCGATTCCGGCGTCACCGTCCAGCCCTCGCAGATCGTGGTGACCAACGGCGGCAAGCAGGCGGTGTACGAGGCGATCGTGACCGTCGTCGACGACGGCGACGAGGTGCTGCTGCCCGCGCCGTACTGGACGACGTACCCCGAGCCCATCCGGCTGGCCGGCGGCGAGCCCGTCGTGCTGCCGACCACCGAGGAGACCGGCTTCCGGGTGACGGTCGACCAGCTCGAGGCCGCCCGCACGGACCGCACCAAGGCGCTGGTCTTCGTGTCGCCGTCCAACCCGACCGGCGCGGTGTACCCGCGGGACGAGATCGAGGCGATCGGCCAATGGGCGCTCGAGCACGGGGTGATCGTGATCACCGACGAGATCTACGAGCACCTGGTCTACGACGGCCACGAGCACCACTCGATCCTGGCCGTCGTCCCCGAGCTGGCCGAGCAGTGCATCGTCCTCAACGGCGTGGCCAAGACCTACGCGATGACCGGATGGCGGGTCGGGTGGCTCTTCGGCCCGTCCGACGTGGTCAAGGCGGTCTCCAACCTGCAGAGCCACCTGTGCTCCAACGTCGCCAACGTGTCGCAGCGCGCCGCGCTGGCGGCGCTCAGCGGCGACCTGTCGGCCGTGGCGATGATGCGCGAGACGTTCGACCGTCGCCGCCGGGTCATGCACGGCATGCTCAACGACATCGACGGCGTGACCTGCCTGGAGCCCGAGGGGGCGTTCTACGCCTTCCCCAACCTGACGGGTCTGCTCGGGCGGGACCTGGGTGGCGAGACGGCGAGCAGCACGCTCGAGCTCGCCGACCTGGTGCTCGACAAGGCCAAGGTCGCGTTCGTTCCGGGTGAGGCGTTCAACGCGCCCGGCTACGGTCGCTTCTCGTTCGCCCTCGGTGACGAGGACCTGGAGGAGGGCATCGCCCGCATCCAGAAGCTGGTCGCCGGCTGAGTCGATCGACCTCCGGGCGGACGGGCGAGGTGCCGACGCAGGATGGCAGCGACAGCAGGCAGGAGGGGGCGCCGGTGACCGCGGAGGAGGCCGCGCCCGACACCGCCCAGCACGTCGCGTCCTCAGCGGGAGTCGACGGCGTGGGTGCCGCGCCCGACCGCGACGGTTCGACCGCGACGGTCGCGTTCGGGTCGTGGCCCTCCGCGCTGTCGCCGACGACGGCGGCCGGCGGCTCGGTCCGGGTGTCCTCGGTGGGCCTGGCACCCGACGGCGCCGGCGGCACCATCATCCGCTGGAGCGAGCAGCGCCCCGACCTGGGCGGCCGCATCGTCGTGGTGCGCGCACCGGTGCCGTCGGGGGACGACCCTGCCGAGGACGGGCAGATCGAGGGGCCGGCCGAGATGTCGGCCCGCAGCGGGGTCAACGAGTACGGCGGCGGGTCGTGGTGGGCCGACGGCGACCGCCTCTACTGGACCGACGGGCTGACCGGCGGGATCGTCAGCTGCGACGAGATCGGCGGTCCGGCCGTCGCCGTCACGGCCGTGTCGCCGACCTCCCGGGGGTGGCGTCACGCCGCGGGCGTGGTCACGCCGACCGGCGCTCGGCGCTGGATCATCTGCGAGCGCGAGGTGCACCCCGGCGCCGACACCGCGGGTGCCGGCGTCGCCGGGACCACGGTCCCCGCCCTCACCGAGCCCGCCAACGAGCTGGCCGTCGTGCCGGTCCACGACGGTGCGCCGCGTTCGCCGGTGCCGCCCCGGACGCTGGTCCGCGACGGCGACTGGGCCGTGG
>JAEXGP010000115.1 GCA_023450775.1 Actinomycetes bacterium
CGTGCTGGTGGAGCGCCCCGCGTCGTCGGTGGCCGACGCCAGGGTCAACCTCGACGGCCGTGGCGCCACGATCGTGCGCTCCGCCGTCGAGCGCTGGCGACCGTCGGCGGCCGACGTGGTGGTGGCCGATCCCGCCCGTTCCGGCCTGGGTCGGGACGGCGTGCGGGCCGTCGCCGCGACCGGCGCGGAGCGGGTGGCGCTGGTGAGCTGCGACGTGGCGTCGCTGGTGCGCGACGTGGAGCTGCTCGCCGGGTCCGGGTACCGGGCGACCGGCATCGAGCTCGTCGACATGTTCCCCAACACGCACCACGTGGAGGCCGTCACCGCGCTGGTCCGGTCGTGACCGTCCATCGCGCCCCGCTCCACGGATCCGCGCTCCACCTCGTCGCGGCGGCGGTGTTGCTGCTGTGCGTCGGGTGTTCCGAGGACGGCGATGACGGCGGCGCCTCGTCGGCCACGGTGACCACCGCGGCGGACTGCGCAACCGCACTGGCGCCGATGCGCCTCGGGATCGAGGTGGTGGGGGAGCGGCCCCACGACCCGGCGGCGTTCACGCAGGGCCTGCTCGTCGTCGGAGACGACCTGTACGAGAGCACGGGGTTGGAGGGGCGCTCGACGGTGCGGCGGGTGGACTCCACGACGGGCGAGGTGCTGCGCTCGACCGACCTCGCTCCGGAGCTGTTCGGCGAGGGGCTCACCACGCTGGGCGACGACCGGCTCGTGCAGCTCACGTGGAAGGACGGCCGGGCGCTGGTGTGGGACCGGGAGGAGCTGAGCTTGGTCGGAGAGCACCGCTACGAGGGTGAGGGCTGGGGCATCACCACCCTGGACGACGGGCGGCTGGTCATGAGCGACGGCTCCGACACCCTGACGGTGCGCGACCCCGACGACTTCTCCGAGCTCGAGCGGTGGGAGGTCACCCGACCCGGCGGCGCGGCGGACCAGCTGAACGAGCTGGAATGGGACGGCGAGCACGTCTGGGCCAACCGCTGGAAGACCGACGAGATCGTCCGCATCGACCCCGAGTGCCACCGCATCGATGCGGTGGTGGACGCGACCGAGCTGGCGGCGCGGGCGGAGGAGCTGGCCTCGCCCGACGAGCCCATCGACGTGCTCAACGGCATCGCGCTCCTCCCCGGGACCGACAGGTTCCTGGTCACGGGCAAGCAGTGGCCGGTCATGTTCGAGGTGCGTTTCGTGCCGGCATGACGGTCGGCGTTCCGCGACTCCGGTGCTACCTTTCGCGACCAGCCGACACCGGGGGGATCGTCGACATGGTCAAGCCAGTCCTTCGTCCGCACGACGAGGCGATGTACGGGGAGCAGTCGATCTCCTGGCAGGTGAACCGCCAGTGGTTCCCGCTGATCGGTGGCGCCCGCGCCGCGATCCTCCAGGTCTGCGATCCTCGGGTGGCGGCAGGGGTGGCGTCCTACAGCACGTTCAAGACGGACCCGTTCGGCCGGCTCGACCGCACGCTCGACGCCATGCTGACGATCTCGTTCGCGGCGCCCGAGCGGCGGGAGCAGATGCTCGAGCACCTGCGGCGCGGCCACGCCCGCGTCACCGGCACGACGGCCGACGGCCAGGCCTACGACGCGAACGACCCCGAGCTGCAGTACTGGGTGCTCGCCACCCTGGTCGACACCACCTTCGAGGTGGAGCGCCGCTACGTGGGCACGATGCGCCGGCAGGACCGTGAGCGGTTCTTCCAGGAGTCCAAGCTCATCGCCCGCGCCTTCGGCGTGCCCGACGAGGTGATCCCCGAGGACCTCGACGCGTTCCGGGCCTACGTGGCGCACCAGTTCGCCACGCTCGAGCCGAGCGACGACACCCGCGAGATCACCAGGGCCCTCATGCAGCCCGGGCTCCGGTGGGTGCCGGACTTCTCGCTCGTGCCGCTCAACTGGGTGACCGCCGAGCTGCTCCCGGCCCGGCTCCGGCGGCTGCTCGAGATCGACGACCTCAACCGCGCCGAGCTCAGCGCCGTCCGCGGGGCCCGGATGGTGGCGCGCAGCACGCTGCCCCGGCTGCACCAGGCGCTGTCGGTGAACCCCTGGAACAACCGAGTGCTGCGCCCGGCGGCCTGAGCCGGCCGCGGCGCGTGTCGGACCCGGTTCCGGTCAGCGGGCACTGCGATCCGTCCTTCCGGGCGGTGGGGGAGGCGTTCGCCGCCAACTTCGCCGAGCGGGGCGAGCTGGGCGCCGGCGTCTGCGTGATCGTCGGCGGCGAGGTCGTGGTCGACCTGGCCGGCGGGTGGGCCGACGAGGCCCGGACCGTCCCGTATCGGGGCGACACGCTCACCGACTTCTACTCCGTCGGCAAGGCGCTGCTCGCCACCCTGCTGCTGCGCCACGTCGACGCCGGGCGGATCGGCCTGGAGGACCGCATCGCGGACGTGTGGCCGGAGTTCGCACAGGGCGGCAAGGAGACCGCCACCATCCAGCACGCGCTGACGCACCGTGCGGCCGTGCCGGCCATCCACCGGCCGCTCACCGACGACGACCTGTTCGACTGGGCGACGATGACCGCCGCCCTCGCCGAGACCGAGGCGTGGTACCCGCCCGGCGAGCGGATCACCTACCACACCAACACGTACGGACATCTGGTCGGGGAGCTGCTGCGACGCCTCGGCGGCACCATGCCGGGCGACGCCCTGCGCGAGCAGGCCGGAACGCTCGGCGCGGATGTGTGGTTCGGCGTGCCCGAGGCCGAGCAGCACCGGTGCGCGGACATCGCGTGGGACCCGAGCTGGGCGGCGCCGGTGTTCGACGTCGACCAGCTGAGCGGCGATCTTCTGCTGAACGCGCTGTCGCACTTCAACCCTCCCGGGTACTCCTCGATCGGGCTGGTCAACACGCCGGAGTGGCGGTCCTCGCAGATCGGCTCGACCGCGGGGCACGGGACGGCCGTCGGCATCGCCCGCTGGTACCAGGGGCTGCTCGACGGGCAGCTGCTCTCCGACGACCTGCTCGCCGAGGCCGCCGGGGTGCAGGTCACTGGCGACTGCCCGGTGCTCGGGGAGGGCGTGTCCTACGGCCTCGGCTTCACACCGACCACGCCACGGCGACCGCTCGGTCCCAACCCGGGTGCGTTCGGGCACTTCGGCTCCGGCGGGGCGCTCGGCTTCGCGGATCCGATCGGCGAGGTGGCCTTCGGGTACGTGATGAACCAGGTCATCCCTCGCTGGCAGAGCACCCGGAACCGGGCCCTGGTCGACGCGGTGTACGCCTCGCCCGCGGCCTGAGCGCCAGGACGTTCCCGCGGGAGCGTCCTCGGCCGTCGCGCCGCTTTCCGTGGTCGCACCCCTACGCTCGGTGTGTCCGAGGACGGACCGCACCGCGCTGGTCCGGGGAGGAGAACCATGCTCGCGACGCTCGCACAGGACTTCGAGACCACCAGCAGCAGCGGCTCGACCGGCG
>JAEXGP010000165.1 GCA_023450775.1 Actinomycetes bacterium
CGCGGAGCCGGGCGGCCGCGGTCGTGTCCAGGGCGACGCTGATGCGCGTCGAGTCCACCAGGTCGCAGAACATGACGGTGAGGGTCTCGACCGTTCCCCGTGTCCGCGCCTGGCGAGGTCCGGGACCGGTGGCCCTGTCCTCTGCTCCCACGAGATGCGATGGTACGACCTGGCAGGCCGCCGGGGTACCAGCTCACCCCCCACACCGGGCCACTCGATGGGATACAAGGGTGCACAGCGACATCCCTTGTCGCGATCCCGCCCGGAGAACCCCGACCGCGGGGCGACCGGCGTCAGTGCTTGAAGTGGCGCTCGCCCGTCATCACCATGGCCAGGCCGCGCTCGTCGGCCGCCGCGATGACCTCCTCGTCGCGGATCGAGCCGCCCGGCTGGATCACCGCGGTGACGCCCTGGTCGGCGACCGCGTCCAGGCCGTCGCGGAACGGGAAGAACGCGTCGCTCGCCCCGGCGCCGCCGTCGGCCCGACCGGCCGCCTTCTGACCGGCGATCTGCGCGGCGTCCACCCGGCTCTGCTGGCCGGCACCGATGCCGAACGCCTGGCCGTCCTTCACGAGCACGATCGTGTTCGACGTGACCCGGGCGCACAGCCGCCACGCGAACTCGAGGTCCGACCACTCCTGGTCGGTCGGCTGGCGCTCGGTCACCACCTGCCACTTCGAGCGGTCGACGGTGACGACGTCCTTGGTCTGCACCAGCAGTCCGCCGTCGACGCTGCGGACGTCGAGCGGCGGAACGGTCGGCGCCGGCGCGGTCAGGACCCGCAGGTTCCGCTTCTCGAGCAGCACCATGAGCGCCTCGTCGTCGTACCCGGGCGCGATCACGACCTCGGTGAAGATCGGGGCGAGCGCCTTGGCCATCTCGACCGGCACCGTGCGGTTGACCGCGACGATGCCGCCGAACGCGGACGTGGGGTCGCACTCGTGGGCCCGCACGTAGGCGGTCGTGATGTCGTCGGCCACGGCCGCGCCGCACGGGTTGGCGTGCTTGATGATGACCGCCGCCGGCTCGTCGCCGAGCGAGTGGACCAGCCGCCACGCGGCATCGGCGTCGTAGACGTTGAGGTACGACATCTCCTTGCCGCCGTGCAGGACCGCCGAGTCCCAGCAGCTGTCGCCGGAGAACGAATAGCGGGCGCCGACCTGGTGCGGGTTCTCGCCGTAGCGGAGCGGCTGGGCCAGCGTGGCCGACAGGTGCAGCGTGCGCGGCAGCGGCGCGTGCTCCTCGGGCAGCGGCGGCAGCTCGCCGGGACCCTCGTCGTCGAACCAGGCGACGATCGCGCTGTCGTACGCGGCGGTGTGGGCGAACGCGTCGCGGGCCAGGCGACGGCGGGTGGTGGCCGACACGTCGCCGTTCGCACGCAGCTCGTCGAGCACCGGCCCGTAGTCGGCGGGGTCGACCAGCACGGTCACGTGGGCGTGGTTCTTGGCGGCGCCGCGGACCATGGCCGGGCCGCCGATGTCGATCAGCTCCACCGACGGCTCCGAGCTGAACGGGTAGAGGTTCACGGCGACGAGGTCGATCGGGACCACGCCGTGGGTCTCCATGTCGGCCACGTGGGACGGGTCGTCGCGGTCGGCCAGGATGCCGCCGTGGATCATCGGGTGCAGCGTGACCACGCGGTGGCCGAGCATCTCGCCGAAGCCCGTCACCTGCTCGGACGGGATGACGGGCAGCCCGGCGTCGGCCAGGACCTTGGCGGTGCCGCCGCTCGACACCAGCTCCCAACCCAGCTCCACCAGCGCGGCGCCCAGCTCGACGACGCCGGTCTTGTCGTAGGCGGACAGCAGGGCGCGGCGGGGACGGGACTCGGTGCTCATGTTCGTTCGCTCTCTCTCGACTCGGACCCTCGACTCAGGTCGAGGCGCTCGAGACGGTGCGGTCGAACTGCTCGACCCCGTGCTCGAGGATGGATCGGATGGTGTCGGTGTACAGGCGGCGCTCGACGGCCTTGATGCGCTCGTGGAGCGTCGACTCGTCGTCGCCGGGCAGGACCGGGACCGCCTCCTGGGCCAGGATCGGCCCGTCGTCGACGGTCTCGGTGGCCACGTGCACGGTGCAGCCGGTGACCTTCACGCCGTAGGCGAGCGCGTCGCGGACCGCGTGCCAGCCGGGGAAGGCCGGCAGCAGCGCCGGGTGCGTGTTGATGATGCGGCCGGGCATGGCGGCGAAGGCCGCCGGCCCCAGGATCGTGCCCCACCCCGCCATGGCCACCAGGTCGATGCGGTGCTCGGCGAGCTGCTCGATGACCCGGGCGGTGAAGGCGTCCCGGTCGAACCCTTCGCCGAAGTCGGTGCGCTCGACGACCACGCAAGGGATGCCGTGGCGGGCGGCGACGTCCTCGACCGCGCAGTGGCGGTCGACCATCACCAGGGCGATCGGCAGGCCGTCGGTCGCCATGGCGTCGAGCAGCGTGCCCGAACCGGAGGCGAGGACGGCGAGTCGCATACGCGGGCGAACCTACCAGCCCCCCGTTGCCCACCTTCCAGCCCGTTCCGCCGCCCCTCGTTCCACCGCCGTTGCGGATTCTGACCACCGAGAACTGCGCTCTGGCGTGCTCCCGGTCATGAGAATCGCGGTCACGCGACCGGGGATCGGTCCCCGGTGACACGGATGGTCCGCATCCAGTCCGATCTGGGCATGGACGAGGATGCGCTCCGCCGCCTGTCGGCGACCCAGCACGGCACGTTCAGCCTGGCCCAGCTCCGAGCGCTCGGTGCCACCGACTCGACGATCAACCAGCGGCTGAGCTCGGGCCGGTGGACCCGTGAGCTGCCTCGGGTCTACGGGTTGGCGGGTCACCGGGAGAGCTGGCACCGATCGCTCTGGGCGGCGTACCTCAACGCGGGGGACGACGCCGTCCTGGCGACGAACACCGCCGGTCGGATCCAGGGTGCCGAGGAGGCGTACGCCGGTCGCGTCGAGCTGCTCGTGAGGGGCGCTCGGGGCAAGCCACCTCCGGGCATCGTCTGGCGCCGCACCGTCGACCTGGCTGACGACGACATCGTCACGATCGAGGGGCTTCCTCCGATGACGAGTCCGGCACGAACGGCCGTGGACATGGCGGCGCTGCTGAGCGTCACGCGGTTGCGTCGCTTCGTCGAATCGGGCGTCGTCGAGCGCCGGTTCACCCTCGCCGAGGTGGGCGCTGTCCTCGGGCGCATCCGGCGATCCGGGAAGCCGGGGGTCCGACGGATGTCGGACGTGCTCGACGACCTCGGTCCCGGCGAACGGATGGCCCGCTCGGAGCTCGAGCGGATGGGCGACCGGTTGATCGATCTGGCCGGTCTCCCGGCGCCGATCCACGAGCACCCGCTTCCCAACGAGCGGGGGCGGGCGGGATTCGTCGACCGATTCTGGCCTCGAGCGAAGTGGATCGTGGAGTTCGACGGTCGGAGCTGGCATGACCGCCGACAGCAGCGACTGGCTGACGCCGACCGCCGGCTGGAGGCCGAAGCACTCGGCTACCAGACGAGTCAGATCCTGTGGGAGCACGCCGTCGGCGATGCGGATCGGACCGTCGAGCTGCTGCGATCGATCCATCGGTCGCGACTGGAGCTCCACTCGCACTCCCCGTCGCCGTTCTCATAACCGGGAGCACGCCCCAGCGACGTTCTCGGTGGTCAGAATCGGGGTCAGGCGGTGGCGGCCAGGTCGAGCAGGATCGACTCGAGCTCGTAGAACTCCGGCCGAGGGCCGTTGTCGCCGTCGAACCAGTTGTCGGGGTACAGCGCCACCGCCGAGCCCGACGTGAGGTCGACGGCGAAGCTGCCCGACACGGCGTCGAGGCCGACCCGATCGGTGTGCACGGCCGAGTCCTCGCGGGTGCAGGGGCACAGCGGCATCAGGCCGATGCCGTAGATCCAGTCGCCCTCCGCGCCCGAGAACGCGCTCATGGCCTGGACCGACTCGGGCGACACCCCGTCGGTCAGCGCCCAGCTGAAGAAGCGGACGAGGGTGGCGGGGTCGGACAGGAGCCCGCCGCTCGACCAGGTGCGACCCCGGTAGCCGTGCTGGTCGGGATCGGTGACGTGGTCGAGCGGCTCGACGTCCTCGTCGAACGTCAGCCGCACGTCCGCCCGGTCCGCCAGGTCCTCCATGGCCGCTCGCCAGGTGGTGCCGTTCGCCCGCTCGAGCGCCGTGGCGAGCAGCAGGTAGCCCAGGCGGGAGTAGTCGAAGCCGGTGCCCGGCGCGAACAGCAGCTGGGGATCGTCCAGGTAGCGCTGCAGGACACCGATCGGCTCGGTCTCGAGCAGGCTGTCGTCCAGGGCGCCCGGGATGCCGGACTGGTGACGGGCGAGCTGCTCGAGCGTCATCTCCTCGGCATGCGGGATCTCGGGCATCCACGTGGAGAGCGAATCGTCCAGCCGCACGACGCCGGCCTCGACCGAGCGCATGAGCCACACCGCCGTCGCCGCCTTGGTCATGGACCACCACACGAGCGGCGTGGAGTCCACCGCCGGGGAGTCGGCATCGAAGGGGGTGACGACCGGGACGTCGCCCGCGGACCAGGAGAAGACCTGCACCCGGCCGTCGGCGTCGATCACCGCGCCCTTGATGGTCGTGAGGCCGCCGAGCGTCTGGAGGTCGGGGTGCCGATCGATCCAGGCCTGGAGCTCGAGCTCGACGGTACGGACGACCTCGGGCCCGCCCGGCACGGAGGTGGTCGTGGTGGTCGTGGCATCGAGCATGCCGGCCCGCGCCGTGACGGCCTGGCCGGACAGCGGTTCGGCGGAGCTGCCGCCGTCGGGAAGGACCACCAGCGCCGTGGCCACGAGCCCGAGCGCGAGCACCGCGGCGCCGGACCGCAGCGCGACGACCCCCGGGACGCGCCGGCTCCATGCCGCGACCCGACGGGTGGCGGGCACCGGCACGTCCGACACCGGACGTCGCTCGCCCACGGTC
>JAEXGP010000363.1 GCA_023450775.1 Actinomycetes bacterium
CCCGTCGCGTCACCCCCGGAGCCCTGTTCTGCTGCGTCGTCGGGGCCGCGGTGGACGGCCACGACTTCGCCGCGCCGGCGGTGACGGCCGGGGCCGTGGCGTTGCTGGTGCAGCGCGAGCTCGACCCCGGCTCGCTGCCGCACCCCGTGCCCCAGCTCGTCGTCGACGACGTCCGCGTCGCCATGGCCCCCGCCGCGGTCGAGGTCTACGGACGGCCGGCCGAGCGGCTGCGCACGGTGGGCGTCACCGGGACCAACGGCAAGACGACGGTCGTGTCGACGATCGCCCACGTCCTGGCCGCCGCCGGTCGCCGGGTCGGGGCCATCGGCACGCTCACGGGGGCGCGCACCACACCCGAGGCGCCCGACCTCCAGGCCGAGCTCGCCAAGATGCTGGACGACGGCGTGACCGACGTCGCCATGGAGGTCTCGTCGCACGCGCTCGTGCTGCACCGGGTGGACGCCATGACGTTCGACGTGGCGGTGTTCACCAACCTGGGTCAGGACCACCTGGACTTCCACGGGACACCCGAGGCGTACTTCGCCGCCAAGGCCCTGCTGTTCGAGCCCGAGCGGTCACGCCTGGGGATCGTCGACACCGACGACGTCCACGGCCGGTTGCTCGTCGACGCGGCCCCGGCCGGGCACACGATGGTCCCGGTCTCGCTGGTCGACGCCGGCCAGATCGACTCCACCGTCGACGGCTCCGCGTTCACCTGGCGCGGGCGGGAGGTGCGCTTCCCGCTGCCCGGCCGCCACAACGTCGCCAACGCGCTGCTGGCCGCCGAGGCGTGCGCCGCGTTGGGCGTGGACGAGGACGCGATCGTGACGGCGCTGGCCGATCTGCCCACGGTCCCGGGCCGCTTCGAGCCGGTGCGCGCCGGTCAGGCCGTCGACGTGGTGGTCGACTACGCCCACACCCCCGATGCACTCGAAGCGGTGCTCGAGGCGGCCCGCGACCTCACCGACGGCCGGGTGCTGGTCGTCTTCGGCTGCGGCGGGGACCGGGACGCCGCCAAGCGGCCCCGCATGGGTGAGGTGGCCACCCGCCTGGCCGACCTGGTGGTCCTGACCTCGGACAACCCCCGGTCGGAGGACCCGCTTCGCATCCTGGAGGAGATCCGGTCAGGATGCGCGGGTGATCCCCTCGTCGAGCCCGACCGCCGTGCCGCCATCCGCGCCGTCCTGTCCGCCGCGACCCCGGGGGACGTGGTCGTGATCGCCGGCAAGGGCCACGAGCAGGGCCAGGAGGTCGCCGGCGTCGTCACCCCGTTCGACGACCGTGCCGTGGCGGCCGAGGTCCTCGCGGAGCTCGCCGCCGAGGACGCCGGGGGCGCCTCGTGATCCGCTTGGTGCTCGCCGCCGGCATCGCCACCCTGGTGGCGCTGATCGGGACCCGGCTGCTCATCACCGCGCTCACGCGGCGTCACATCGGCCAGCCGATCCACGAGGACGTGCCCGAGGGCCACACGGTCAAGGCCGGCACCCCGACCATGGGCGGCCTCGCCATCGTGGCCGGCGGCGTCTGCGGCTACCTCGCCTCCAACCTGTACGACGGCGTGTTCACCTGGACGGGCCTCGCGACCATGGGGGCGATCGCCGGCGCCGGCGGCGTGGGCTTCCTGGACGACTGGATCAAGATCGCCAACGAGCGGAACCTGGGCCTGAACAAGCGCTCCAAGACGCTCGGCCTGCTGATCGTCGCCATCGGCTTCGCGCTGGTCATCCTCTGGAAGACCAACGTGCACACCACGATCAGCTTCGGGCGCTTCGACGACCTGGGCTGGACGCTCGGCAAGTGGGTGTGGGTCATCTGGGCGGTCGTCGTGATCTTCGCGTCGTCCAACGCGGTCAACCTGACCGACGGGCTCGACGGCCTGGCCGCCGGCTCCGCGATCCTCGTGTTCTCGGCCTACGTGATCATCGGGTACTGGATCTTCCGCCACCCCGGCATGTACCAGATCAACGTCGGCCTGGACCTGGCGGTGGTCGCCGCCGCGATGATGGGCGCCTGCGCCGGGTTCCTGTGGTGGAACGCGGCGCCCGCGCAGATCTTCATGGGCGACACCGGCTCGCTCGCGATCGGCACCGGCCTGGCCGCGCTCGCGCTGAGCAGCTCGACCGTCGTGCTGCTGCCGGTCCTCGGCCTGCTGTTCGTCATGGAGACGGTGTCGGTGATCATCCAGGTGGCGTCGTTCCGGACCACCGGCAAGCGGGTCTTCCGCATGGCACCGATCCACCACCACTTCGAGCTCGGCGGGTGGCCCGAGACCACGGTCATCGTGCGGGGCTGGATGCTGACGGGTGCGACCACGGCGGTCGGCCTGGGGCTCTTCTACCGGGAGTTCATCCGCGCCGGGGGTCTGGCGTGACCGAGCGCGGCGACGACCTGGGCGTGCGGCGGCTGCTGCTGCACGGCATGGGCGTCACCAACGTCGCGGTCGCCCGGGCCGCGGTCGCGCACGACCTCGACGTGGTGCTGTCCGACGACGGCCGTCCCGACGCCGCGGTGGCACTCGCCGACGAGCTCGGCGTGCGGCTGGTGCTGCAACCCGGCCCCGACGAGCTGGGCGCGCTGGTCGCCGAGGCCGACGCCGTCGTGCCGGCGCCGGGCCTGCCCGAGGAGCACGCGCTGTTCCGCCTCGCCGGCGTCCACGACCGCCCGGTGCTGAGCGAGTTCGACCTGGCGGGCGCCTGGGACGACCGCCCGGTGCTGGCCATCACGGGGACCAACGGCAAGACCACGGTCACCACCCTCGTCACCTCCATGCTCGACCGCTCCGGCGTGCGCGCCGCAGCGGTCGGCAACCTGGAGGTCCCGCTCGTGGAGGCCATCGCCCGCGACGACCTGGACGTGTTCGTCGTGGAGGCGTCCTCGTTCCGGCTCGCGCACAGCCGCCGGTTCGCGCCGCGGGTGGGCACGTGGCTCAACTTCGCCCCCGACCACCTCGACGTGCACCGCACGCTCGACGACTACCGGCTGGCCAAGGCCCGCATGTGGCGGGACCAGGGCCCGGGCGACACCGCCGTCGTCGCCGCCGACGACCCGGTGGTCGACGCAGCGGCGGTCGCACGGGAGGCGCTCGCCGCGGCGGAGGACGTGCCCGGCCCCGAGTTCGTCCGCGTCGGGCTCGACGCCGAGATCGACGGTCGGCCGGTGCAGTTCCACCAGGAGGGCACCTCGTTGGTGGGCCCGGTCACGCCGGGCGGTCCGCCCGTGGAGCTCATCGACGTCGCCGAGCTCTGGCGCTCGCTGCCGTTCGACCGGACGAACGCGCTGGCGGCCGCGGCCACGGCACTGGCGGGCGGTGCGACCGCGGACGGCGTCCGTGCCGCGCTCCGGGACTTCCGCGGCCTGCCGCACCGCGTCGAGCTGGTGGGGGAGCACGGCGACGTGCGCTGGTACGACGACTCGAAGGCCACCGCGCCCCACGCCACGCTCGCCGCGCTGGACGGCTTCGACTCGGTCGTGCTGGTGGCGGGCGGTCGGAACAAGGGTCTCGACCTCGGCGAGCTGCACCGCGGCGTGGACCACGTCCGCGCGGTGGTCGGCATCGGCGAGTCGGCCGCCGAGGTCGTCGCGGCGTTCCCCGACCGACCGGGTCGGGTCGCCACCTCCATGGCGGACGCGGTCGCCGCCGCGGCCGAACTGGCCGAGCGCGGCGACGTGGTCCTCCTGTCGCCCGGGTGCGCGTCGTTCGACTGGTACGGGTCGTACTCCGAGCGCGGCGACGACTTCGCGGCCCGCGTCCGGGAGCTGGTCCTCACCGGCGCGCAGGGAGCCGCCCCGTGACGACCCGGCGCAGCGCCACGACCACCCGCACCGCCCCCCGGTCGGCCTCGACCCGCGCGGCGACGAAGCAGACGACGGCGGCCAGGACGTCGACTCGGAAGCCGGCCCCGACCCGGACCGCGACCTCCCGCGCGAGCTCGAACACCTCGCGGTCCCGACCGCGCACCACGACCGCGTCCCGGCGCCGAGCCGAGGTGGAGGTGATCCACCGCGGTCCCAGCCCCGCGACCGTGGTGGTCGTGACCGTCGCGCTCCTCTGCGGCCTCGGCCTGGTGATGGTGTACTCGGCGTCCTCGGTGACGGCGGTCCGGACCCTGGGCAACAGCTGGGGGATCGTGTCCAAGCAGGCCATGTGGCTCGTGCTCGGCGTCGGCGCGGCGTTCGCCGCGTCGCGGGTGCCGTGGCGCGTCTGGCGGGACCGCGTCGCCCTGCCGCTCATGCTCGTGTCGGTCGCGGCGCTGGGCTACGTGGCCCTCGGCGTGCTCGCGCAGAAGGCCACCGGGACCTCGCTGCCGTTCGTCCTCTCGGTCAACGGCGCCACCCGCTGGGTGGGGGCGGGCTCCATGCAGTTCCAGCCGTCCGACCTGGCCAAACCCGCGCTGATCCTGTGGCTGGCCAAGCTGCTGTCCGAGCGTGGCCGCGACGTCCGCACGTGGGAGGGCCTCAAGCCCGTCCTCGTGTGGAGCGGCCTGACGTGCGGCCTGGTCGTGCTCGGCGACGACCTGGGCACGACCATGCTCCTCGGCTCGATCACGCTGGCCATGGTCTTCATGGCGGGGGCGCCGCTCTCCAAGCTCGCGACCATGGGCGGCGTCTCGCTGGGTCTCGGCGCGCTGGCCATCGTGGGGCTGGAGCAGTTCCGCGTCACGCGCATCCTCGCCTTCCTCGAGCCGGACAAGTACCGGCAGGGGGCGGGGTGGCAGCTCTGGCAGTCGCAGATCGGGCTCGCCTCCGGCGGCGTGTTCGGCACCGGACCGGGACTGGCGCGCTCGAAGTGGGGCTTCCTCCCCGAGGCCCACACCGACTTCATCCTCGCCGTCATCGGCGAGGAGCTCGGCCTGGTCGGCAGCCTGGTCGTCCTGGGCCTGTTCGTGGCGTTCATGGGCGCCGGTTGCTCGATCGGCATGCGGGCGATGTCGCCGTTCGGCCGGCTCGTCGCGTTCGGCGTGACGACGTGGATCGGCGTGCAGGCGCTCATCAACATCGGCGTCACCGTGGGCACGCTGCCGACCAAGGGCATCACGCTGCCGTTCGTCTCCTACGGCGGCTCGTCCCTGCTGATGGCGCTGTTCGGCGTCGGCATCCTGCTGTCCGTCGCCCGCGACGCGTGACGGAGCGGCGGGCGATGAGCGGTCCCGACCCCTCCGATGCGACGCCCACCTGGGCGATCGTCGCCGGCGGCGGCACCGCCGGGCACGTGCTGCCGGGGTTGTCCGTCGCCCGCGAGCTCGTCCGCCGTGGCCACGACCCGGCGAGCATCCACTTCGTCGGCGCCGAGCGGGGCATCGAGGTGCGCCTGGTCCCCGAGGCCGGCTTCGGGCTCACCGTGCTGCCGTGTCGCGGGATCCAGCGCACGTTCAGCCTCCAGAACGTCGCCGCGGCGTGGGGCCTGGTGACCGCGCTGTGGAAGGCGGTCGTGCTCGTCCGGCGCCGCCGTCCGGCCGTGGTCCTCGCCCTCGGCGGCTTCGCCAGCGCAGCGTGCGCGATCGCGGCGGTGCTGTGGCGGGTGCCGCTGGTGGTGGCCGACCAGAACGCCAGGGCCGGCGCCGCCAACAAGCTGGTCGCCCGCTTCGCCCGAGCGGCGGCGGTGCCGTTCGACGAGACCGACCTGCCCCGCGCCGTGGTCACCGGCAACCCGGTCCGCGACGAGATCCTGGCGGTCGGGACGGACCGGGACCGAGCCGCCGCACGTGCCGAGCTGGGTCTGCCGCAGGACCGCACGGTGGTCGTCGCCTTCGCCGGGTCGCTGGGTTCGCGCCGGCTCAACACCGCCATGTACGGCGCGGTCGAGCGGTGGCGCGATCGGGACGACCTGGCGGTGCACCACGTCATCGGTTCCCGGGACTGGGAGGACCGGCCCGACGTGGCCCGGGTGCCCGACCGTGGCGACAGCGGCGACACCGACGACATCGGCGACATCGGCGACACGAACGAACGAGCCGGCGGGCTCGTGTACCAGCCGGTGCGCTACCAGGACCGCATGGACCTGGTCCTCGCCGCCGCCGACCTGGCCGTGTGCCGTGCCGGCGGGACGACGGTCGCCGAGCTCGCCGTCGTGGGCGTGCCGGCCGTGCTCGTGCCGCTGCCGATCGCCACCCGCGACCACCAGACGGCCAACGCCGGTCCGCTGGTCCGTGCCGGCGCGGCCGTGCTC
>JAEXGP010000365.1 GCA_023450775.1 Actinomycetes bacterium
ACGCCCGGTGGCGGGTGGACGCCGGTGCGCCCGAGCGGCTGGGTGCGCTCGCCGTGCGCCTGGTCGACGCAGCGGTCGCGCTGCTGCGGCCGGGGGGCGTGCTCGCGTTCAGCGTCTGCACGCTGACCGCGGCCGAGAGCACGGCCGTGGACGACCACCTGGCCCGGCACCATCCGGAGCTCCGGCCGCTGCCACCGCCGGCGTCGCCGTGGCGGCCGTGGGGGAGGGGTGCGATCCTGCTGCCGCAGGCGGCCGACACCGACGGGATGTGCCTGTTCCGCTACCGGGCGCAGGACTGATCCCAGGGCCTCGCGGCACCCGCGTGCTGCGAGCGACGCCCGGGCGGCCGTGGCCCCGCCGGTACGATCGGCGCCATGACCGACCAGCCCGACCCGTCCGCCTCCACCGACGGCACGTCGACCGCACCCGCCGAGCACCAGGCCAAGGTGCTGACGGTGTCGGACGGAGTGATCGCCGGGGTCCGGGAGGACCGCAGCGGGGTGGCGCTGGTCGAGCTGCTGGGGGAGCGGGGCTTCGAGGTCATCGAGCACCGGGTGGTCACCGACGGCGTCGAGGAGGTCTCGAACGCGCTGTCGTACATGGCCTACGGCTTCAACGGTCTGATCGTCACCACCGGCGGCACGGGGTTCGGTGTGCGCGACCTCACTCCCGAGGCCACGAAGCGGATCCTCGACCGCAGCGCGCCCGGCTTCGCCGAGGCGATGCGGGCGGTGAACCCCCTCGGACGGCTGTCCCGGGGGATCGCCGGCATCCGGGGCTCCGCCCTCATCCTCAACACGCCCGGCTCCACCTCGGGAGCCGTCGAGATGCTCGACACCGTGCTCGACGTGGTGCCGCACGCGCTCGACCTGCTCGGCGGCGCCTCGGGCGGACATCCGACCCACGCCTGAGGGCGCTCCAGCACGCCGGAGGGCCGGCGCACCACGCACCTGGCGGTCGGAATCGACACGGCCGGATCGAATTCGACCATCCGGGGTCCGAGGCGGTACCATCGAGGGTGTCGGCGCAGCGTCCGCGTGCCACCACGAGCACCGACCGCCCCAGCGCCGAGCACCCCACGAGCAGCCGACCGTGAACGTCCCCGACCACTCCGACACCCCCGAGGTGAGCGACGCCGTCGACCGCGAGTGCATGACCCGGGCGATCGCCGCGGCGGCGACCGTGCGCTGCGCCACGTCGCCCAACCCGTGGGTCGGCGCCGTGGTCCGGGCCGCCGACGGCCGGATGTTCTCGGGTGCCACCGAGCCGCCGGGCGGCGCCCATGCCGAGGTCGTGGCGCTCCGCGAGGCCGGCGACGCCGCTCGTGGCGCCACCCTCTACTGCACGCTGGAGCCGTGCAGCCACACCGGGCGCACGGGGCCGTGCACCGAGGCGATCATCGAGGCGGGCATCCGCCGGGTCGTCGTCGGTGTGGTCGACCCCGATCCGCAGGTGTCGGGCCGGGGCATCGAGCAGCTGCGTGCCGCCGGCATCGACGTGCTCGTCGGCGTCCAGGCCGAGAAGGTCGCGGGCCAGCTCGTCGCCTACCTCAAGCACCGCTCGACCGGCCGGCCCTACGTGGTGCTCAAGCTGGCGGCGTCGCTCGACGGCGGCACCGCGGCGCCGAACGGGACGAGCCAGTGGATCACGTCGCCCGAGGCGCGGGCCGACGGGCACCGCCTGCGCGCCGAGTCCGACGCCATCCTCGTCGGCGCGGGGACCGTGCGACGCGACGACCCGTCGCTGACCGTGCGTGACTACCGGCCGCCCGCGCTGCCCGACGGCGGCAACGTGGACCCGCTGCGGGTCGTGCTCGGCTCGGTGGCCGACGACGCCCGGGTCCAGCCCTGCTACGCGACCTCGGGCGCGCTGGGGGACGTGCTCGACGACCTCGGCTCGAAGGGCGTGCTCCAGCTGCTCGTGGAGGGCGGGGCGAACGTGGCCGGCGAGTTCCACCGGGCCGGCCTGGTCGACCGCTACGTCATCTACACCGCGCCCGCGCTGTTCGGCGGCGACGACGCCAAGGGCCTGTTCGGCGGCAACGGCGCCTGGGACATCTCCGAGGTGCGCCGCGGTCGGTTCGTGGCCGTCGAGCGCGTCGGCAGCGACCTGCGCATCGAGATGGTCCCCGACGACCTCGACGGGGACGACGGCCCCCACCCGGGCCACGACGGACGGGAGGCCCGCTGATGTTCACCGGCATCGTGGAGGAGCTCGGCTCGGTCGCCGCCCTCGACGGACCGAAGCTGCGCATCCACGCGTCGACGGTCCTCGACGACGTGACGATGGGCGCGTCCACCGCCGTCAACGGCGTGTGCCTGACCGTGGTCGCCTGGGGCGACGACTGGTGGGAGGCCGACGTCAGCGACGAGACCTTCGCCCGCACCTCGCTCGGCTCGCTCCGTCCCGGCGACCCCGTCAACCTCGAGCGGCCGGTCCGCCTGGAGGACCGCCTCGGCGGGCACCTGGTCCAGGGCCATGTCGACGCCGTCGGCGAGGTCGTCGAACCCGCGCCCGACCTGCGCGTCCGCATGCCCCAGCACCTGCTCCGCTACGTGGTGGAGAAGGGCTCGATCACCGTCGACGGGGTCAGCCTGACCGTCGTCGACGTGCTCGACGACGGCTTCACCGTCGCACTCATCCCGCACACCGCCGAGGTGACCACCCTCGGCCGCCGAGGTCCCGGGGACCCGGTCAACCTGGAGGTCGACGTCATGGCCAAGTACGCCGAGCGACTGCTCGCCGGTTTCGTGGGCGACGCCCCCGGCCCCCACGCGGCTCCCGGGACCGGCACCGACACCGGGACCAGCACCGACACCGGGAGCGCAGCATGACCAGGGAAGCGTTGGACCAGCAGGGCCGCGAGGGCTCGGACTTCGCGTCGATCGAGGACGCGGTCGCCGCCATGGCGAAAGGCGAGATCATCGTCGTCGTCGACGACGAGGACCGCGAGAACGAGGGCGACCTGATCATGGCCGCCGAGGCGGCGACGCCCGAGAAGATCGCCTTCTTCGTGCGCCACACCTCGGGCGTGATCTGCGCGCCGCTGCTCGGCGAGCGCCTGGACGAGCTCGACATCCCGCTGATGGTGCGGGACAACACCGAGTCGCACCGCACCGCGTTCACGTACTCCGTCGACTACGTCCACGGCACCAGCACCGGCATCTCGGCAGCGGACCGCTCGGCCACGCTGCGGGCGCTGACCGACCCCGCGACCACGCCCGGCGACCTGGCCCGGCCGGGCCACATCTTCCCGCTGCGCTACGCCGACGGCGGCGTGCTCAAGCGGGCGGGTCACACCGAGGCGGCCGTGGACCTCGCCCGCATGGCAGGGCTGTACCCCGCCGGCGTGCTCTGCGAGATCGTCAACGACGACGGCACCATGGCCCGGGTCCCCGACCTGGTCGAGTTCTGCAAGACGCACGACCTGCTGATGATCTCGATCGCGCAGCTCATCAAGTACCGGCGTCAGAACGAGAAGCTGGTCAAGCGCATCGCCGAGGCCAGGATCCCCACGCCGTGGGGCGACTTCACCTGCTACGTCTACGAGTCCGTGCTCGACGGCGAGCAGCACGTCGCCATGGCCAAGGGCGCGGTGCAGGGCGAGGAGAACGTGCTCGTCCGCGTCCACTCCGAGTGCCTCACCGGCGACGTCTTCCACTCGCTGCGCTGCGACTGCGGCGTGCAGCTCGACGCAGCCATGCAGAAGATCGCGGAGGACGGCCTGGGCGTGCTCGTGTACCTGCGGGGCCACGAGGGCCGCGGCATCGGCATCGGCCACAAGATCCGCGCCTACAGCCTCCAGGAGGAGGGTCACGACACCGTCGAGGCCAACATGGAGCTCGGCCTCCCGGTCGACTCCCGCGAGTACGGCATCGGCGCGCAGATCCTCAACGACCTGGGCATCACGACCATGCGGCTGATGACCAACAACCCCGCCAAGTACGGCGGCCTGGAGGGCTTCGGCCTGGAGATCACCGAGCGCGTGCCGGTCCTGTCCGCACCGAACCCCGAGAACATCGACTACCTGCGAACCAAGCGGGAGAAGATGGGCCACCTGCTCGAGAACCTCGACGACTGACCGCCACCCAGAAGGGCAGCACACGCACATGGGCCGCAACTACTCCACCGCGCCGGGCGACGACGGACCCGCCGTCGACGGCACGGGCCGCCGGATCGGCATCGTCTCCGCACGCTGGAACGAGGTCATCACCGGGCGCCTCCTGCGGGGCGCGCGGGAGACGCTCGCGGCGCGGGGCGTGGCGGACGACGACGTCGACCTGGCCTGGGTGCCCGGCGCCTTCGAGCTGCCGCTCGCGGCCAAGGTCATGGCCGGCACGGGCCGCTACGACGCGGTGATCGCGATCGGCTGCGTGATCCGGGGCGACACCGCCCACTTCGAGTACGTGGCGGGCCCCGCGGCGGAGGGGATCATGGAGGCGCAGCTCTCCACCGAGGTCCCGATCATCCTGGCCGTGCTCACCGTCGAGGACCGCCGCCAGGCGCTCGTCCGCTCGGTCGTCGACGACGACGTCCGGGGCGACAACAAGGGCGCCGAGGCCGCAGACACCGCGCTCGAGATGGTCCAGGTGCTCGGCGATCTGCGCGCCGGCTGACGGTCCGGTCCGCCCCGCCGCGGAACGTGTGCGGCAGGCGCCCGTGGCGGGCACTTCCCGCTCACGATCGATCGGGCCCGCGGAGCGTGTGCGGCAGGCGCCCGTGGTGGGCACCTCTCGCTCACGATCGATCGGGCCCGCGGAGCGTGTGCGGCAGGCGCCCGTGGCGGGCAGCTCCCGCTCATGATCGATCGGGCCCGCGGAACGTGTGCGGCAGGCGCCCGTGGCGGGCACCTCTCGCTCACGATCGCGCCGGTCGTTCGGCTGACCGTTCGCGAGGCGCTCAGGTCCAGCCGCGGCGGGCGGCCGCGAAGGCGGCGACGACCGCCAGCGAGGTCGCCACGTTGAGCGAGTCCACGCCGGGCGACATCGGCACCCGCACGGCAGCGTCGGCGCGGTCTATCGCCGCGTCGGTGAGCCCGGGACCCTCGGCGCCGACCACGAGGGCGACCGGGTCGTCGAGCAGGCCGCTCGCCGCCGCCCGGTCGACGTCGAGCGCGCCGGCGGCGGGCGTCAGGGCCACGACGCGGAACCCCGCGTCGCGCAGCGGCTCGTAGCCGTCGGGGAGCGGGCCCACGCGCACGTGGGGGAGCACGGCCGCCCATCCGGACGACACGCGGACCGACCGCCGGTACAGCGGGTCCGCGGTGCGGTCGTCCAGGACCACGGCCTCCGCGCCGAGCGCGGCGGCGTTGCGGAACAGCGCACCCAGGTTCTCGTGGTCGTTCAACGCCTGCGTGACGACCACGCGTCGCCGGCCCGACAGCACCTCCGCCGGCAACCGCGGCACGGGACGGACCGCCGAGGCCAGCACGCCGCGGTGCAGGTCGAAGCCGACGATCCCGGCCAGGACGTCGCGCTCGGCCAGGTAGACGGGCACGCCGGCGAGCCCGTCGAGGAGCTCGCCGAGGGTCTCGGCACGGGAGGGGGTCAGCAGCACCGAGCGGAGCGGGACCCCGTGCTCGAGGACCACGCGGAGCGCCACGAGGCCCTCGACGATCGTGCACGCGTCGACCCCGTCGTCGCGTCCGGCGGCCGCCCGCGCCGCCGCGTCGTTCAGGTGGCGGTAGTCGGCGAGCCGCGGGTCACCGGGGTCGTCGATCCGTTCCACGCCGACAGTGTGGCCCGTCCGTTGGGACTGCCGAGCAGGGGAGCGCCTCAGGACGAGGCGGGCACGACCTGCTGGAGGAGCAGCTTGCGGAACTCGGTCGCCGGCACCGGACGGGAGAACCGGTAGCCCTGGGCGAACTTGCAGCCGAGCTCGACGAGCGCCCGCTCCTGCTCCTCCTCCTCGATGCCCTCGGCCACCACGCGGACCCCGAGCTCGCGGGCCAGGTCCAGCACCGCGGTCACGATCTGACGGTTGGTCTGGCGGTCGAGCCCCTCGACGAACGAGCGGTCGATCTTGAGCACGTCGAAGGCGAAGCGCTGGATGTAGCCGAGCGAGGAGTAGCCGGTGCCGAAGTCGTCGATGGCCAGCCGCGTGCCCAGCGCCCGCAGCCGCTGCATGCGCTCCTGGATCACGTCGGTGTCGGACAGCAGGTTGGACTCGGTCACCTCGAGCACCAGACGGTCGGCGGGGAGACCGGTCCGGCGCAGGATGTCGGTCACGACGGGCACCAGGCGCTCGCCGTGGACCTCCTGCGCGGTCAGGTTGACCGACATGGTGAGGGCCTCGGCCAGCTCCGGCATGGTGTGGCGCCAGTCCGACAGGTCGCGGCACGCACGCTCGAGCATCCACTCGCCCATGGGGCCGATGAGCCCGGACTCCTCGGCGAGCGGCACGAAGATCGCGGGGGAGAGCAGGCCGCGGTGCGGGTGCTGCCAGCGGATCAGGGCCTCGCAGCCGACGATCTGGTGGGTCTCGAGGTCCACGATCGGCTGGTAGTGCGCCATGAACTGGTCGGTCTCGATGGCCCGGGCCAGGTCCGCGCGCAGCTCCAGGCGGTCGAACGACGCCGTGTGCATGTGCGACTCGAACACGACCGAGCGCCGCTTGCCGAGCTGCTTGGCCCGGTACATCGCGGTGTCGGCGTTGCGGAGCAGCACCTCGGCGGCGGTCTCGCGGTCGTGGTCGTAGGCCACGCCGGCCGACGCCGTGACCGACAGCTCGCGCCCGTCGATCGTGAAGGGCCGCTCGATCGAGCTGAGCAGCCGCTCGGCGAGCTCGAGCACCTGGGCCTCGCCGTGGGCGCGCTCCAGGACCACGATGAACTCGTCGCCGCCGCCCCGGGCCGCCACGTCGCCGAAGGCGAGGCTCTCCTTGATGCGGTCGGCCACCGCGTAGAGCAGCCGGTCGCCGACGCCGTGGCCGAGGCTGTCGTTGACGTCCTTGAAGTCGTCGATGTCGAGCGAGATCACGGCCACCGTGCTGCCACCGGCGTTGCGGCCGAGCATCCCGCCGAGCTCCTCGGCGGCGAGCACGCGGTTGGCGAGGCCGGTGAGGGCGTCGTGGGTCGACTGGTAGCGCAGCCGCTGCATCATCGTCGTGCGCTCGGTGACGTCGCGGGCGTTGAGCACGAAGCCGCCGACGGCCTCCTCCCGGCGCAGGTCGGTGACCGACGCCTCCAGGTGGATCCACTCGCCGCGGCTGTTGCGGAACCCGAACTCGAGCAGCTCGGGGTGCTCGTCGTCCCGACGTCCCGCCCGCAGCGCGTTGTCCCAGTCGACGCCGCTGTCGCGGAACGTCTCCTCGAGCGTGTGGCCGATGAGCTCTTCGGGGGCGACGCCGATCGTGTGCTCCACCGACGGGCTGGCGTAGCGGACGCCGTCCGCGGAGCCGACCACGAGCACCACGTCGCTCGAGTTCTGGACGAGCGCCTTGAAGCGGGCCTCCGAGAGCTGCAGCTGCTGCTCGGCCGCCTTGCGGTCGCCGATCTCGCGTGCGTTCAACACGATGCCGCGGATGTTCGGATCGCTCTGCAGGTCGACGCCGACCACCTCGAACCAGTGGTACGTGTCGTCCTGGGCCCGGAGCCGGACCTCGACGGGGGAGCGGTCGCCGTAGCGCACGTTCTCGAGGGTGCGGGCGGCCAGGTCCCGGTCGTCGGGGTGCACCAGGTCGAGCGCGTGCTGGACGCCTCGGAAGTCCGACGGGTAGCCGAGCAGGCGGACGGCCACCGGCGACACGTAGGTGAGCCGGCCCTCGCTGTCCAGGATCGTCACGATGTCCGAGCTGTTGTCGACGAGCGCCCCGAAGCGCTCCTCGGAGCGCTCGCGGACCGTCTGCTCGGTCTGCTCGACGGCGCGCAGGGCGATGCTCGCCTCGCGGCACAGGGCCTGGATGGCGCCGCGCTCCTCGTCGGTGAGGTCGTGTCGGGTGACGGTGACGAGCAGGCCGACCACCCGGCGCTGCACGACGACCAGGCCCACGTTCCAGCGGCTGCCGTGGCCGACGTCGACGCGGTGGACCTCGCCGGTCGTGTGGTGGTCGCCGCGGCTGATGAGGTCGCGCATGGCCTGCACACCCGGCAGCAGGTCGCCGGCGGCGTCGGCCTCGGCGGTCGCGCTCTCGGACTGCGGGTCGAGCACCATGCCGCCGTGCACGAAGTTGGCCTGCAGCACCTGCTCCAGGCCGACGGTGACGACCCGGCTGACGTCCGCGGTGGTCTCGGCGGCCACGAGCCGCTCGCCGACCGAGCGCAGCGTGGCCTCGAGGGCGGCGAGCTCCTCGTTCTGCTGGACCAGGCGGCCGAGGCGGATGACGACCAGGGGCGCGAGCGCCAGGGAGGCGGCCGCGGGCAGGAGGGCGATCGGGTCACCGGGGTCGGTGGACAGCAGGACGACCAGCAGCACCGGGCAGGTGGCGAGGGCGAGGCCGAGCACGCCGATGCGCTTGCGGGTCAGGCGGCGGAGCTGCGACGGATCCGACGGGCGGCTGGCGATCAGCACGACCGACGGGTGCAGCAGGCCCGCGGTGCCGAGCATCAGGCCCATCGGGGCCATGATCGTCCGCACCATCTCGGGCACCGCGCCGGCGAGCACCAGCGTGGTCATCGAGTCGATGAGCACGGTGGCGAACAGGGCGCCGGCGAGGATCCGGTTGGCCACGGAGCGATGTCCGCCGGCGACGAGCGCGAAGACCGCCATCACGACCAGGGCGAGGCACCCGGTGGCGTACGCGAGGTTGAGCGCCAGGGCCGCGGTGGTGGGCGACGCGTCCTGGACGTAGGGGATGATGACCGCGACCCACTGGAGGACCGCGATGGCGATGCCGCCGACCGCGGCGTCCAGCGCCGGGTCGAGGATGTTCGGTGGCAGGCGGCGCTTGACCATCACGCACATGGCGGCGATGAGCAGCACGTACGAGGCGGCGACGAGCACGTCCGCGATCGAGGGGAACGGGTAGTGGACGCCGGTCACGGCGCTCTGCAGGCCCCGGATGACGCCGCCGACGATCGCGGCGGAGCCGGCCAGGAACATCAGCCGGGCGATGTTGCGCACCGGTTGCGGCAGCTGCCCGACCCGCCGTCCGACGAGGACCAGCGACACCGCGCCGCCGATCACGTACACCACTCCCCGCACCGATTCGGGCACGGCGAGGTACAGGACGTACCACACCCCGGCGAGGGCGAGATAGCGCCTGAAGCGTGTCAGTTGGTTGCTGCGCACTCGGTCCGTCGGCGCTGGTGCGCCTGCGAGTCGAGCAGTGTCGGCCATGGCACGTCCTGGGAGTGGGTCTCCACTCCATCGGCCGTTCCCGGGCCCAACTGAGCTTTGCCGGCACGGTTCCTGCGCGCTCCGGCGGCGCTCGCCCCGTCGCCGGGCGGTGGGGCCCGCCCCGCAGGCGGGGCCGGGGGATCAGGCCGCCCCGTCCTCCAACGGCGCCGGTTCCTCCTCGGCCCGGACCTCCTTGATGATCCGGATCACGGTCAGGACGCCGAACACGGCCATCCAGAGCAGCACTCCGATGTACGCGAACCCGGGGACGTCACCGGTGGCGGTGAACAGGTACACGTAGGGGAGGAGGAAGAAGAGCACCACGCCCGCGCACCAGACGAGCGAGTCCCGGGCGGGGCGGTCCGGGTCGCGCAGGATCTTGACGGTGAGTGCCTGCGACAGGCCGTACGGCGGTGCGGTGATGACGTCGAGCGCCAGGAAGGTCCACGGGTCGAGTCCGTAGCGACCGAAGGTCGGCCAGGCGATCAGCGCACGGGCGGCCGAGAACGCGACGTTCCCGAGGACCCATGCACGACCGAAGATCCCGAGCGAACGGACATCGCTCACCCATGTGCGCAACGCTCCGCCTGCCACCCCGTCGACCTCGCGTCCTCGTCGTGCTCCGCCCTCCCCGGAGCGCACACTAGCGGCGGGTCCCGCCGATCCGGCGGAACCCGCGCCAGCTCAGTCGAGGATGATCGGCAGGTCGTACTTGACGATCTCCTCGGGTGTGAACCCGGAGATCGCGTACTTGTACAGGTTCGGACGCACCCGTGCCATGTGCTCGAGCATCTCGTCGATGTAGACGACGAGCGGTTCGATGTCGCCGCCCATGTACTCCCGCCGCTTCGCGAACGCGTGCGTCGGCAGGGCGTAGAGGGTGTGCATGACGTCGACGTAGCCGTCGTCCATGAGCATGCAGAAGCCCTCGACCCCGCTGCGGATGCCGACCTCGAGCCAGTTGCGGTACAGCTCGGTGGCCAGGCCCACGCCGCGGTAGTCGGACTTCACGGCCAGGGAGCCGCCGTCGAGGAGGAGCCCGTCCCGGAGCGGCACGGTCTGCTCGAACTGGCTCACCGGCAGGTCCTCGAACCGACCGACGATCGTGCGCAGCACGCCGAGCACCTCGTCGCCGTCGCAGATGACGTGCAGGGTGCCCCGCGAACGCCAGGGCTCGACCTCCTCGACCCAGCAACGAGGGGACTCCTCGCAGTAGCCGTGCTCGCGGTAGGTCTGGTACACGAACCGCTCCGCGCGGTCACCGATCTCGGTGTCCGGCGTGGTGTGGTACGTGGTGAGAGAAGGGTCCAGGGGATCGGGGACCCAGAGCCGGAGCGTGTCGCTCTGCTCCAGGTCGACGGATGGTTGAACGTCGACGGCGTTGCCGTCACGGTCTGTCAGAGTCACGTGTCACCTGCCCCGGTGCAACACGTCCTCCCCAGGCGGCACCACGCGGTACCGGACGTCCGCAGAGTCAACCATGCGGGAGGCCGGTCGCGCCATGGGCGTGTGACATCGGTCCGGACGGGCCGGTGGTCGCGCAACCGCTTCGGGTGCCGGCCGGCTCCGCCGCTACCCTCGCGCCGTGCTGAAGCTCGTCCTCCCGAAGGGTTCGCTCGAACGGTCCACCATGGACCTCTTCGAGGCGGCCGACCTCCCCGTCCGCCGCGACTCGTCCGTGTCGTACAAGGCCGACATCGACGACCCCCGCATCGACTCCGTGCGCATCCTGCGACCGCAGGAGATCCCCACCTATGTGGCCGACGGCCTGTTCGACCTGGGCATCACCGGTCGTGACTGGGTCGAGGAGACCGGCTCGGAGGTCACCTCCCTCGGCGAGCTCAAGTACTCCAAGGCGACCACCAACCCGATCACCGTCGTCGTGGCGGTCCCCGGCGACTCGGAGTACCGGTCGGTGTCGGACCTGCCGGCCGGCGTCCGCGTCTCCACCGAGTACCCCGAGCTGACCCGGCGCTTCTTCGCCGACAAGGGCGTCGAGGCCGACATCCGCCTGTCCTACGGCGCCACCGAGGCCAAGGTGCCCGACATCGTCGACTGCGTGGTCGACATCACCGAGACCGGCTCCGCCCTGCGGGCGGCCGGTCTCCGGGTGATCGACGTGATCCTCGTGTCCTACACCGAGCTCATCGCCAACCCCGCGTCGTTCGCGGACCCCGAGAAGCGCCACGCCATGGAGCAGGTGCTCACGTTGCTGCGCGGCGTGCTCGAGGCCCGGGGGAAGGTGCTGGTCAAGCTCAACGTGGCCGCCGAGTCGCTCGAGGGCGTGATCGGCGTCCTGCCGGCCATGAAGACGCCGACGGTGAACGAGCTCTACGGCTCGGCCGGCTACGCGGTCGAGACCGTGGTGCCCAAGAACGAGATCAACATCCTGATCCCGGCCCTCAAGGACGCCGGCGCCACCGACATCATCGAGCTCCCGCTCTCCAAGATCGTCCACTGACGGGTCGACGG
>JAEXGP010000236.1 GCA_023450775.1 Actinomycetes bacterium
AACACGCGCCGGGCTCGCTCGTCGGAGGTCCGGGCAGCAAGGAGCCGGACCTCTTTCGTGCCGAAGGAGGACTGCCGGAGCAGCGCCTCGATGTCGGATCCGTCCCATCGGTCAGGCAACGTGCCTCGCCTTCTTCCTCAATCGATAGAGCCTCGACTTCACACCCTCGACGGTGAGGCCGGTGAGTTCAGCGATCTCTTCGTCGGAGTACCCCTCGGACTTGTAGATGAGCGCTTCTCGGGTGACGGGGTCCGAGGTCAATGCGTCCAGCAGCTCCCGCCGGCGCTCCTTCGCCAGCAGGCCGTCACCGGGCTGGGCAGCGGTAGCGTCGTGGACGCTGAGCGGCGGGCTGTCCGAAGCAGGGTTGCGCCGGCGGTCTCGGAGCCACGACCGGTACACGTTGAGGAACCGCAGCAGGCACTGCCCGATGAAGTACGTCTTGAGCGTGGCGCCCTTGCGGTGGTCCCACTTGTTCGGGATGAGCACCGTCTCTCGGAACTTGATCAAGGCCATAGCGACCGTCAGGTTCGCGAGCTCGTCGGCAACATCGTCGGTGATCTCCACCACGTTCGCGACCCCCCAGCCCTTCTCGGCGCACTTGGTGAAGATCACTCCCGACCTGCACCACGCGGTGATCACAGCGAGGCCGTACCGAGCCAGCAGCTCGGCGAACCGCTCGTACTCGGGACCTGAGTAGCCCGACCACATGAGCGTGTCGAGCAGGTCTCGATCCGCCTCGAGTCGTGCGAGCCGGCGGGCCTCCTCGGTGCTCTCGAACGACGCGAGCCACCGCTTCGGAACCCTGTCTCGTCGTTGTAGCGCCGGTTCATCGTCCGACTCGGGGGGCTGGGCCATCGGGGGGATCCTGGTGGTGAGCTCGTTTCAGTGCTTTCGACCGCCGGAGGCCTCCGTCGGTCGGCAGCCCTTGTAGGTCCGGCCGCCACCCAGAAGTCGCGCTCGAACCGAGAATCCTGGAGGCGGCACATCGACCGCTCCCTACGCCCCTGACGGTGTGATGTGCACCACCTTCCTGAGCCACAGGCTACGCCCAGGATCGGACGCGACTGCCCGGGCGTCGCACTCCGGCAGCCGTCCCGAGAGCCTCCACTGCGCCCACACCCGACCATGGGAACGAACTCGGCTACCTTCAAGCGGTCTGGACGGGGAGGGGACCATGGGGAGAAGCACCTCAGCTCTGCGCGCCGCCGCAGCCATCACGGTCGCAGTCTTGATGGCTGCGTGTGCTGCCGAGGAACCCGAAGGTCCGATGGGGTTCAGCAACGAACGACCGCGTCCGAGCCCGACTGCATCCGACTGGTCGATGCCGCCAACCACGACCACGGAGGCACCGACCACGACTGTGCCCCCGCCCCCCACGCCTTCACCGACGGCAGGGGCGTCGGACTCGGAGCTGGCCTTCTTCACAGACCTTGAGCTGCACGACGACGCGACGGCCGCACAGGCCCAGGGCCTGCTCCAAGCCGGCTACGACATGTGCGGATCCGCCGACGGGTTCCTCGACGTCCTCCACGACCTGGACCCGAGCCCGGCACCGAGTACGCAGGCGGACTGGGTGGGTGGTGCGCTGCAGCGTGCGATCGAGGAGGGCTCCGCTGCCAACGCCGCGCGCTACGGCGGCTACGCCGAGGCCTACCGGTTCTTCGCCACCCTGACAGCCTCAGCCGGCCGGCATCTGTGCCCGCAGCACGCCCTGGCGGTGAGCCAGGCGTTCCCGGGAATGTGATCATCAAGGCCCGCCGGCCGGCGCAGAGTGCAGCGCTCGGCGGCCGCAGACGATGGAGGACGATGCAGCCGTGGACCTGACCGCTGCGATCGACATCATCGACGAGGCCGTGGCTGCGATCGACGGCTACCACGACATGTACCGGCGAGACCAAGTTCCGCACACCCATCATCGCCCCGCCTCACGGTATTGAAAACCGTTGAGGCTTCACGGTCTCCGGGGGTTCGAATCCCCCTCCCTCCGCTCCGGAACCCCAGCCAGCACCGGGGTTCCGCCGCGCCCGGCCCCGGCTCCTTCGAGGCGTCCCAACCGTCGAGCGGCTTTCCCGATCTCGTTCGAACGAGGACAGATCCTGACCGCATGCCGTGCGCATGATCAGTGCTGACCGAGCAACGGCCAGGAGGCTGACATGTACGAACCGACCGCCACCGACGAGATCGACGGCCTCGCCAACTACCTCGACCAGCAGCTGGCGGCGCTGCGCGCGTCCGCGATCGGACTCACCGAGGAGCAGGTGCGCATGCGGCCGTGCCGCAGCGCGCTGTCGATCGGCGGACTGTTGAAGCACGCGACGTACGGCATGGAGGGCGCCACCCGCCGCCTTCGCTCCCCCGAGGGCGCGCCGCCGGCGATCGACGACGATGCGTATGACGCCTACATGGGCAGCTTCGCCCTGACCGACGACGAGTCCGGGCAGGGCGCGCTCGACGCCTTCGACCGGGCCCGGACCGAGTACGTCGCAGCCGTGCGCGAGAGCGATCCCGCCGCCGCCACGATCGAGCCGCCGTCGCCGTGGTTCGGCATCTTCGACGCCCGCCCCGCCAACTCCCGCTACTACCTGGTCCACCAGGTGGAGGAGATGGCCCGCCACGCCGGACACGCCGACATCATCCGCGAGGAGATCGACGGCATGTCGGTCGCGGCGATCCAGCTGAGCCTCGACGGCATGCCGGCCAACGACTTCTTCGAGCCGTACGTCCCGGCCGCGGGCACGATCGGCGCGCCGTAGGCGACCGCGTCGTCGTCGGTCTCCTCAGCGGACCGGCACGTGGCCGACGCGTCGGGCTTCGAGCTTGCGTGCCGCCGGGAACAGCAGGTTGTTCTCCTTGTGGATGTGCAGGTGGGTGTCGGCCTCGAAGGCTGCGAGGCCGCTGTAGAGCGACACGTAGCTGGCACATGCGTCGGGTGGAACTGCGAAGTCCGCAGCGTGGCGGCGCAGCCGATCGAGCAGCTCACCGGTGGTGTCGTGCTCGCGTGTCAACGCGGCGATCGGCTGGTTCACGTTCGATGGTCCGAGCTGCGGCAGCGAGCCCTTCTCTGCGAGGTCGACGATCATCGGGAAGAGCACGCGCTCCTCCTTGAGGAGGTGAGGGAGCAGATCGTCTTTGAGGTCGCGCAGATCGGCGTCGACATCGGCCAGCTCGGGGTGGCGCGCACCGTGGACGGCGAGCACCTTGTCGGCCAGCGGGAGCAGCCGTTCCAGCTCGGTCCGGACGTACGTGTGGTGGGTGTCGACCAGGTGGCGGACGAGCTCGACCGGCGCCATCGTGTTCCAGTCGTCCGCCGATGGAGGCACGCGCTGGATCCGCTCGATCACGTCGGCCGGATCGACCCCGCGGCCGCGGCACGCATCGGAGAGCCGCTGCTGTCCTCCGCAGCAGTAGTCGAGGCCCAACGACTCCAGGATCGGGGCGGCGGTCGGCGCCGCGTTGACGAGCTCGCCGAGCGTCATGTCGTGTCGAACTTCGGTCACAGCTGGCTCCTTGTTCGTGAGGGTGGTGAGCGGCAGGGACGACCCGGGCTTCAGCCCGCCGCGACGACGGTGCCGAGCCACGTCGCCACCACGACGGCGAGGCCGAGCACCGTCTGGCGGATGCCCAGCACCACGGCGCGCTGCGTCGAACCGGCCATGGCGCGTTGCAGGACGATCACGCCGAAGACGGCGAGGGTCCCGCCCACCGCGGACGGCGACACCGCGACCGCCGACGCAGCGAGTGCGACGGCCGCCACGTCCCAGAGCATCTGGGGCGGCTCGGCATCCGCGCGCCCGTGCAATGCGAGCACCTGTCGTCGGACCCACGGGATCGACGTGACGGCTCGCGCTGCGAGCACGAGCCACATCGCGACGGCGAGCGACGGGTTCGCCCCGCCGGCCAGGGCGACCATCGGCGCGAGCGCTGCGATGCCGGCCGCCCCGCTCAGCTCCGGGGCCAGACGGCGGCTGCGCGACCGCATGTCGAACCAGAGCTCCAGACCCACCAACGGCGCGGCGACCACGGCCGGCCACAAGAACCCGTGTGGCGACACGGATGCCGCGGCCACGACGAGCAACGCGATCACTGCGCCCTCGAGCGAGGCCACCACGCCGGCCCGCCGCGTTCGTGGGAGCACCCGATGGCGCGCCCGGTCGACGAGGCACACCTTCAGCGGGGTTCGAGCAAGGAAGGCGAGGACACCTGCGACGCCGATGAGTGCCCCGGCGAAAGAGGGAGCGACGAGCAGTCCCAGCAGGATCGGCTCGCCGGTCAGACCCCAGCCCCCGTGTTCGGACGGGACGGCGACCGTTCGCCACGGCCCTCGCGGGCGGACCGATCGAGCATCCGACGCGACGTCCGCACGGTCCTGGGTCTGCATCGCTCCACCTCCGCGTGTTTCTTCTGGCAATTGCTAGAGTAAATCTCGGTGCCCGACGGAGGAAGGGACCTCGGTCACACGCCGGCGCGAGACTCCGTCCGTGCCGTCCGAGAAGAAGCAGTGGAAGGACCTGACCGGCTCGCAGCGCGCCGCGATCGTCGCCGCCGGGACCGCCGAGATCGTCGTCACCGCCGCAGCGCTGGTCGACCTGCTCCGCCGTCCGAAGCAGACGGTCCGGGGTCCCAAGTGGTTGTGGGCCGCGTCGTTCGTCGTGCAACCGGTCGGCCCGCTCGCCTACTTCGCAGTGGGCCGCCGCACGCCCTGATCGCGAGGTGCCGACGAGCGCCGCCGACCCTCAGGTCCAGAGCTGGTGCACGAGCTCGCGGATGAGCGGGTGAGGTGAGGGCGGCACGCGTCGACGCGCGGCAGGGCCCGGACCATCGGTCCGGGCCCTGCCTGTGCCATCGGTGCGGTGCGGATCAGTTGGAGTCGCGGCGGTACAGGAGCACGGTGCCGATGACCAGGCTCACCAGGGCGTAGCCGGCGAAGATCAGCGCGTACTGCGGTCGAACGAGCTGGTCGGCGATCTCCACCGGGGGCTCGAAGTTGGGACCGGCGTCGAGGAGCCGGTAGCCGGCGCTGAAGGGCAGTGCGTGACGGGCGCCCTCGGGGAGCATCGGGGCGAAGAGGCTCTCGACGACGAACGACCACATCAGCAGGCCGGTGATGGCGGCGGCGGTGTGCCGGACGATCATGCCGACACCGAGGCCGATCAGGGCGGCGAGCACGATGTAGGCGAGGGCCCACGCCGCTCGGCTGGCGAGGTGCGTGCCGCTGCCGAACTCGACGCCACCGACCGTCGCACCGGCGAGGCCGGCGACCATCCCGGTGATGCCGAGCACCGCGCCCACCGTCGCCGCCGTGACGGTCTTGGCGGCGACGACCACCCAGCGGGCGGGTTGGGCGGCGAGCATCACGGCGAGGGTGCCGTGCTGCGCCTCGCTCGTGAACATGAGGATCCCGGCGACCGCGGCGAGCATCGCCACGAGCGGCAGCGGATAGATGAACAGCTCCGACGCCGTGAGCTGCGGGTCGGAGGTGGTGACGGCGAGGCCGCCGGCGATGACGGCGCCGACGACGGCCGTGAGGGCCAGGATCACCTTGTTGGCCCGGAGCGAGCTGAGCTTGATCCACTCGCTGCGGAGGGCGTCGGGGACGGCGCGGACGTCGTCGGAGGGGTTGCGGATCGCCGTGCGGTCGCCGGCGATCCAGTTGGTGGTCGTGTCGATGGTGGTCATGGTTCGAGTCCTTCGGTGCTGTGCGTTCGGATGGTCGTGTCGGATGGTTCAGGCGGAGGCGTACTCGGCCGAGGCGCCGGTCATGTCGAGCAGCGTGTCCTCGAGCGAGACAGCGGACTCGCTCAACTCGTCCAGACGGATGCCGTGCTCGAAGGCGATCCGGGAGACCGTCGCCTTGGCGAGTCCTCGGATGGTGAGCCGGTTGCCGTCCGCCGTCACGCACACGTCGGGACCGGCCAGCGCCCGGGCGAGCTGGGCGGCCTGCGGCGTCTCGGCGACGACGCTCGCGGTCCTGCGAGCGGTGATCGCCTCGACCGTCTCGGCCGCGATCAGCCGACCGCCGCCCACGACGACGAGGTCGTCGGCGAACATGGCGAGCTCGCTGATCAGGTGGCTGGACACGAAGACCGAACCGCCACGACGGGCGAAGGCGGTCAGATGGTTGCGGAGCCAGCGGATGCCGTCGGGGTCAAGCCCGTTGGACGGCTCGTCGAGGAGCAGGACCTGCGGATCGCCGAGCAGC
Organism: Actinomycetes bacterium; assembly: GCA_023450775.1. GTDB lineage: Bacteria > Actinomycetota > Acidimicrobiia > Acidimicrobiales > Microtrichaceae > Dermatobacter. Next base: position 6,200 of record JAEXGP010000236.1, read on the forward strand.
GCACCGGCCAGCGCGAGGCGCTGGCGCATCCCGAGCGAGAACCCGCCGGTGCGCTGAGCGGCCGCAGACTCCAGGCCCACCTCGGCGAGGACCTCGTCGACGCGCGCGGCGGGGATGTCGCTGAGGGCGGCCATGGCCCGGAGGTGGTTGCGGGCGGTGTGGCCCGGGTGCATGCAACGAGGGTCGAGCACGGTCCCGACGAGGCGGGCCGGGTGACGGAGGTCGGTGTAGCGGACACCGCCGTAGCGGACCTCGCCCCGGTCGGGCGTCGTGAGCCCGACCATCATGCGCATGGTCGTGGACTTGCCGGCTCCGTTCGGCCCGACGAAGCCGGTGACCCGGCCGTCCGCGACGGTGAACGAGAGGTCGTCGACCGCGGTGCGTGCCCCGTAGCGCTTGGTGAGTTCGGTGACGGTGATCATGACGGTGCTCCTGGTGTGGTGTTCGGGCTCTGGCCCTGGACGGTGGTGCCGGTGAGCGAGACGAGCTCGAGGCCGAGGTCGCGCAGCTTCTGGAGGAGGCCGTGCAGCGCGGCCTGGTCGACGACCGGGCCGCTGATCACGGTCGTGCCGTCGCCGGCGTTGGTGAGTGCCATGCCGTCGAACCAGGTCGCCCATCGCTGACCGAGCTGGCCCCTGACGCGGATCTCGTACTGGCTGGTCTGCGCGTGAACGGCGGCCGGTCGCCCGTTCGATGTCTCGGTGGTGCGCCCGTCGTCGTTCACGGGAGGAACGTACGAACGGACCTGGTGAGCCCACGTCACCAGATGTGGTGATCGTGCTGGTGATCTACGGGGGCGATGCGCCTGGTGTCAGAGACCGAGCTCGTCGGCGCGGGTGACGGCCTCTCGACGGTTGGTCGCGCCGAGCTTCGTGTAGATGTGCTTCGTGTGGGTGCGCAGCGTGTTGACCGACACGTGGAGCTCGCGGGCGATGTCCGGCCCGGTCAGGTCGCTCCGCAGCAACCGCAGCACATCGAGCTCCCGGTCGCTCAGCGGGTCGATCAGCCCCGGGGCGGACGACCGAGGTACCGGGGTCGGCGCCTGCCGCACGAGGTCGGCCGCCGAGAGCACCTGCTGGGCGTACGGGTGCGCCGTCGCCGCCGATCGCAGGAGGTCGGTCACCGCAGGACCGGCGTGCAGGAACAGGCGGACGTGGCCCTCGGGTTCCGCACGCCGGAGCGCCTCGTCCAGTGCGGCGCGCGCCGCGACCGCATCGTTCGCCGACTGCTGCGCGTCGGCGAGCAGGATCAGGATCTCTATCGTGCTGCCGATCCGCCCGCCCGCCTCCGCCTCGATGAGCAGTCGACGGAGCAGGGCGCTCGCCCGCTCCAGCGATCCCCCACCCGGGCCCGCGGCGTGGCAGGCGAGCAGCACGCGGGCGAACGTGATGTGCTCGAACTCGCCGACGTAGCTGAGGTCGTCATCCGCTCCGAGTCCGCGCTCCGCGGCCCAGCTGAGCGCGCCGTCGAGGTCACCGCGCGCCAGGAGCACCCGCGCCCGGAGCGCTGCGACGGGGCGAACCGGCGGTGAGAAGTCGGTGGCGTACCTCGGCAGCGCCTGGTCGATCAGCGCCAGCGCGCCGTCGAGGTCCCCACGGGCTCTGCGGAGGCGGGCGGCGGTCACGCGCCATCGGTACGCGTGCTGAGGAAGGCCCATGGCCTCTCCCAGGTCGGCGCTGATCTCGAGGTGGCGCTCCGCGTCGTCGAGCTCGTTGCGCTCGATCAGCACCTCGCTCAGCCCGACGTGCATGTCCGCGGCGCCGCGAAGACCCGGGTGCTCGTCGGTGAGGCGGAGTGCGTGCTCGAAGGTGCGCCGAGCCTCGCGGAGGTGGCCGCGAGCGAGCTGGATGTCGGCCAGGGCGAGCGAGATGCCCATGAGATCGGCCAGGTAGCCGCCGTCCTCGAACCAGCCGACGGCGCCGGTGTAGCTGTCCTGCGCCTCCACCAACTCGCCGCGGGCCCAGTGCGCGAGTCCGATGAGCGCGGACGCCGCTCCTCGTTGGAGAGGGTCGTCGTCGGTGGTGAGCTCGACCGCGTCGGTCGCGTGTGCGATGGCCCCATCGGTGTCGCCGGCGAGGAGGGCCAGCCCGGCGCGGTGGATGGCGAGCATGGCCGGGAGGCGGACGTACGCATCCTCGTCCACGACGACCCGGTCGTCGTCATCCAGCCGCGCCGCAGCGAGGTCGAGCAGCGCACTGACGCCCGTCGGGTCCCCGGTCGCCATCCGTGCGCCCGCCAGGGTGTCGGCGAGCACGGGCCGGTCAGCGAACAGCTCGGTGGGCAGCGACTCGAGCCACTCCCGGAGCTGTCCCTCCTGACGAGCCCGCTGCATCTCGGTCGCGACGGCCTCGATCAGCTCAGCTGCTCGGGTCGGATCGTCGCCGGCCAGCGACTGGGCGATGGCCTCGTGCGGCTCGCCGTTGGCGGCGAACCACGCGCTCGCCCGCCGATGCAGCTCCTGGGCGCGGCCGGGTCGGTCGTCGAGGAGCTTGGCCCGCACGACGTCGCCGAACAGGTGGTGGTAGCGGTACCAGGTCCGGCGTTCGTCGAGTGCGATCAGGAAGAGGTTCGACCGCTCGAGCTCATCGAGGATCGCCTTGGAGTCCTCCAGGCCGGTCACGGCGGCGCACAGCGGGCCGGTGAGCCGGGGCAGGATCGACGTGCTGAGGAGGAAGTCGCGGGTCTCGGGCGACTGGTGCTCGAGGACCTCGTCCGCGAGGTAGTCGAGGATGAACCGGTCGTCGCCGGCGAACTCGGCGACGAACGCCGACGGGTCCTCGCGGCCCTGCATGGAGAGCGCGGCGAGCTGGAGCGCGGCGATCCAGCCCTCGGTCCGCCCCTCGAGCGTGTCGATGTCGGACGCCGACAGGCTGAGGTCCATCGCCTCGGAGAGGTACGCGGCGGCCTCGTCCGCGGTGAAGCGGAGCTCGGCGGCGCGCACCTCGATCAGGTCCCCGTCGGCACGCATGGACGCCAGGGGCAACGGTGGATCCGCCCTGGTGGTGATGACCAGTCGGATCTGCGGCGGCAGGTGCTCCAGGAAGAACGCCACCGACGCATGGATCTCGGCGGACTCGACGAGGTGGTAGTCGTCGAGAACGAGGACCAGATCCTGGGCCGCCGTCTCGAGCTCGTTGATCAGCGTGGACACGACGACGTCCAGCGGCACGCCGGGCGACTCCAGGAGTGCCGCAGCCTCGGAGCGCAGGTCGGGCGCGGCGGTCTCCAAGGCGGCGACGACGTAGGTCCAGAACCGAACGGGTTCGTCGTCGCGCGGGTCGAGGGAGAGCCAGGCGGTGGCGGGCTGGTCCGCGAGCCATTCGGCGACCAGCGTCGTCTTGCCGAACCCCGCGGGTGCGGAGACGAGTGTGAGCGCCCGCTGCCGGCTGCGCTCCGCCATGTCGCCGAGGCGCGGCCGGGGGATCAGGGTGCGGCGCCGGCGGGGCGGGTGGAGCTTGGTCGCGAGCAGCGGACCGCCGGTCGGGCCGGTGCCGGGAGGGGTCACGTCCGGGTGGTCCGACGCCGAGGTGCCGCTCGGAGGTGCATCCGCTCACCGGACTGTCCGAGCAGGCTCAGGAGCTCCACCGCTTCCTCGCCGGCAGGACCGAACCAGTGCGGGACGGCGGTGTCGAACTCGGCCACCTCGCCCTGCTCCAGGATCAGATCGTGATCGGCCACGATCAGTCGCAGCCGACCGGCCAGCACGTACAGCCACTCGTAGCCCTCGTGGATCCGCAGCTTCGGGGCCTCGTCGGTCGGCTCGATGATCACCTTCCAGGCCTGGATCCCTCCGGCCTGACGGGTGAGGGGGATCACGACCCGGCCGTTGCGGTCCTCGGGCACGAACTGGATCCTGGGGTCGCCGACCTCCGGGGCGCCGACCAGCTCGTCGAGCGGCACCTGGTGCGCCTCGGCGATCGGGAGCAGCAGCTCGAGGCTCGGCTTGCGCTGCCCGGACTCCAGACGGGACAGCGTGCTCTTCGAGATGCCGGTCGCGTCGGACAGCTCCACCAAGGTCACGCCGCGCTGCTCGCGCACCCGGCGGAGCCGGGGACCCACCTCGGCCAGGACCGCAGCGAGCGGCGACGTGTCGACCACCGGCGCAGTTGACCACGCGTTCCCGGAAACGGCAACGGGCCGTTGCCAGATCCGCAGAGGGAGGAGAAGGTCGTCGTCGGAGGTGATCTCTGATGGACACGACCACGAGGTACGACGTGGTGATCGTCGGCGGCGGAGCCGCCGGCCTGAGTGCAGCGCTGGTCCTGGGCCGTGCACGCCGGCGGGTGCTGGTGGTCGACGCGGGCGCACCACGCAACGCGCCGGCTGCGCACATGCACGGCTTCCTCTCCCGTGACGGCATGTCACCCAGAGAGCTGCTCGAGGTCGGTCGGGACGAGGTCGCTCGCTACGGCGTGGAGGTCGTCGACGACACGGTCACCGGTCTGGAGACGACCCGAGGTGACGACTCCGCCGAGGCGGCCTACCGGGTGCACCTGGCTCGCCTCGCCGACGTGGACGCCCGGCGCCTGCTGGTCACCACCGGGGTGCGCGACGACATCCCGGACCTGCCCGGCGTCCGCGAGCGCTGGGGGCGCGACCTGCTCCACTGCCCGTACTGCCACGGTTGGGAGGTGCGCGACGAACCGCTCGGCGTCCTCGGCACCATCGCCGGTTCGGTGCAGCACGCGCTGCTCGTCCGGCAGTGGTCCGACGACGTCACGTTCTTCGCACACACCTACGAGCTGACAGACACCGAACGACGTGAGCTGGATGCCCGCGGCGTCGCCGTCGTCTCCGGCGAGGTCGCCGGCCTGGTCGTGGTCGACGACCGCCTCACGGGTGTCGAGCTCGTCGACGGCCGGGTCGTCGACCGCACCGCGGTGTTCGTGCGACCCGGCATCCACACCCATCCCGACGGCCTCCTGGCCGGACTCGGATGCACCCACGACGACGCGGGGTTCGTGACCACCGACCGCTCCGGGCACACGTCGGTCCCCGGTGTGTGGGCCGCCGGCAACGTGGCCGATCCCAGGGCGCAGGTGATCACGGCAGCGGGCGCCGGATCCGCCGCCGCGATCGCCATCAACAACGACCTGGTCCAGGCCGACGTCGACCGTGCCGTGCGTGCCGGCCACCACGGCGTCAGCGCCTCCGCATCGACGGCGGGCCGGACCGGAGGGTGACCGCACCGAGTGCGGCCACCCCCATGGACATCACCGGGTGGCGCGCACCGCGGTCGTGATCAGGTCGGTGACCACGTCAGGTCGGATGACGAGCGACAGGTGCCCGGTGTTCACCGCGGAGATGCGGGCGCCCGCACGGGTCGACATGATCCGCTGCTGAGCGGGGGTGATCACCCGGTCGGCCGTGCCGATGAGCGACCACGAGGGGATCGTCGCCCACGCCGGCGGACCGGACGGATCGTCGAACTCGTCGAGCGCCGCCGGCCGCTGGCCGGCCTCCAGCAAGGCCGCCTTCTTCTGCGGGACGCCGTTGGCGAAGCACTTCTCGTACCCGGGGTACGAGCCGTTGCGCTCGTGCCGGAGGTAGAGGTCGACGACGCCGTCCGGTCCGGGAACGGCGTCGAACGCCGTCGTCGGATCCAGGCACGAGCCGACGGCGAGCTCGCCGGCGGTCTGGCCGAGATCCGGGATGAACGCGTCGATGTAGACGAGGGCCCTCACGTTCGGGTTGCCGGTCGCCGCGTTCGTGATCACGAACCCGCCGTAGGAGTGGGCGACGAGCACGATCGGCCCGCTGATCGTTCGCAGGTAGCTCGCCAGGTAGGCGGCGTCGCTCGACGGACCCCGGAGCGGGTTCGGCGGCGCGACGACCTTGTAGCCGTCGCGGACGAGCCGCTCGGTGACGCCGTCCCACGACGAGGCGTCTGCCCAGTCGCCGTGGACCAGCACGATCGTCGGCTTGGGACCGTGGCGGTTCGATGCCGAGGGTCCCGCAGTGGCCGCACCGCCCGTCGTGAGCGGGACGATGACGACGGCGGCCAGGACCGCCAGTGCGACCCGGAGTCGGGTCGAGAAGGATCTGGGTCGGATGTCCATCGGTGGCTTCCTTTGCTGCGTGGGAACGGACCCGGCACCGCGTGCCAGGGGCGGGCCCGATGACCGGGTCGCACCGGCTCCTAGACCGCTCCCCCACGAGCGGTGTGACGGGCGCCGACGACGGTGGATCCGATGCGTCGGTGTCACGCCCGTCGACGTCACCCGGTCCCCCTCGCGACCGTCCGCCGCGGACGAGGAGGCTCCATGACGACCCCACCTGCCGGGGCGACGACGCCGGCTCGAGCCTCCGGCGCGAACGCGCCGAGGACCGCCCCCGACCTGCCGCCGTCCCTCTCCACGCTCGCCCCGCTCCGCCGCGTGCGGGCCGGCGTCCTGGATGTCGCGTACTTCGAGGCGGGTCCGCACGACGGGGCGCCGGTGCTGCTCCTGCACGGGTTCCCGTATGACATCCACAGCTACGTCGAGGTGGCGCCGTTGCTCGCCGAGTCGGGCCACCGAGTCGTGGTGCCCTACCTGCGCGGCCACGGCCCGACCCGCTTCGTCGAGCCGACCACGCCACGGTCCGGAGCGCAGGCCGCGCTCGGAGCGGACGTGGTCGACCTGATGGACGCCCTCGACATCGACGCCGCGGTCCTCGCGGGCTACGACTGGGGCGGTCGGGCCGCGTGCGTCGTCGCCGCACTGTGGCCGCAGCGGTGCCGAGGCCTCGTGTCGGTGAACGGCTACCTGATCCAGGACATCGGCGCCGCGACCACGCCGCTGGACCCGCAGCTCGAAGCGGGGTTCTGGTACTTCTTCTACTTCGCCACCGAGCGCGGACGTCGCGGCCTCGCCGAGCATGCCGAGGGCATCGCCCGGGTCATCTGGGAGCGGAACTCCCCGGAGTGGAGGTTCTCGGACGCCGAGCTGTCCCGGGCAGCAGCAGCGTTCGCCAACCCCGACTGGGTCGAGGTCGTCATCCACTCCTACCGCCACCGGCTCGGTCTCGCCGCCGGCGCCGGCGCCGACGCGGGCCTGGAGCTCCGGCTCGCCCAGCAGCCGAGGATCACCGTTCCCACGGTCACCCTCGACGGGATGGCGGACGGCAACTTCCCGGCCACCGACGGCTCGTCGACCGCTCACCGCTTCGGGCAACTCCGGCTGCACCGCCAGGTGCCCGCCGCCGGCCACAACCTCCCGAGAGAGGCGCCGCTCGCCTTCGTCGAGGCGATCGATGCGGTGGAGCGCCTCGCCGATGCGGACGGGCGGGTCAGCTCGTCAGCTCACGTGGCGAGAGCCCGTCAGCGGTGAACCCGACGCGTGCATGGCTGCCGTCGCAGCGCGGCTTCGACCGGGAGTGGCCGCACCGACACAGCTGCACCCTGGTCTCGACCATCGATCCGTCGGGCAGTCGCAGGGTGACCGGACCAGCGACCCACAGCGGCCCGTTCCGGAGCGGGGTGATCACGACCTCCGTCTCCGGCGGACCCTCGATCGGTGGGACCCACACCGCGTCGACGGCGATCGACGCTTCGGGGTCGTCGCCCTCGGTGCGGCCGCGACGACCGTTCGCCACGCCGTCGGTGCGCGTGTAGCTGAGCGCTCCGCTGGGACACGTGTCGATCACCGCGGCGATCCGGTCCGCCGGCGCCGCGCCCGCGTCGACCCACGGCCGGCGGTCGCGGTCGAACACGGCGGGCAGGCCGGTCACGCATCGCTCGGAGTGGAAGCAGCGCTCGGCGTCCCAGTGCACGACGATGCCGTCGCCGACGTAGTCCCTGGTCGCCATCAGACCTCCTCGGTCCTCGATCCGGTGTCCACGAACTCCCGACCGGTCACCGGAGCGTCGTGTGACACCGAATCACGCTCAGTCACCGCCGGTGCCCCCGGGTGACGCGCCGGTGACTAGGGACCCGACTGGGGACCTCCCCGGGGCGACCGGGGACCCGACCATCGGACGATCGAGCTCCCACCAGCGATCCGCGAGCGACGGGCCGTCGCGATCGCCCGACGCAAGGAGCAACCGATGGCCACCGCGCTCATGGAGAGGACACGTCCGAGGATGGCCGAGGCCACCGACGACTTCCTGGAGGTCCGGGAGCGGCTCCTCGGCATCGCCGGGCGGATCTGCGGGAGCCGCGCCGAGGCCGAGGACGTCGTCCAGGACGCCTGGTTGCGCTGGCAGCTCTGCGACCGCGAGGAGGTCCGCAACCCGACCGCGTTCCTGGTGACCGCCACGACGCGCCTCGCGATCAACGTGCAGCAGTCGGCGAGGGTGCGCCGCGAGCGCTGCACCGGGGAGTGGGGCGTCGAGCCGAGCGATGCCGGACTGGGCGACCCCTGGCCGGGTCTCGAGCGCGACGAGGTGCTCGGGCGAGGTATGCGGATCCTGATGCAGCGGCTCGCGCCCCTGGAGCGCGCGGCGTACCTGCTGCGGCACGCCTTCGACTACCCGTACTCCCGCATCGCACAGCTGCTCGGGGTCTCCGAGACGAACGCACGCCAGGTCGTCAGCCGCGCCGGTCGCCGCCTGGACTCGGGCCGGCGCCATGCCGTGGACACGGACGAGCACCGGCGGCTCGTCGCCGTGTTCACCCATGCGGCGCGATCCGGGGACACCGGACCCCTCGAGGCGCAGCTGCTCGCCACCGTCGTCCAGCCCGGCGTCGAGACCGTCGCCGCGGTGTCCTGAACCGGTGTCACGGAACCACCCGCCGGCCGGTCCACGGCGACACCCCACCAGACCAGGAGGTCGACAGATGATCGTGCTCGAACGCACTACCCAGGACTTCGCCACGGCGGCCGCGGCGCCGCCGCTGCTCTACGAGCGGGGCTACGACGGCGCCCGGAAGGTGCTCGACGACATCCAGGCCGCCCCGATCGCCAAGCCCGACGTGGACGAGACCTGGATCACGGTGCCCGCGGCCGTGGGCGACGTGCGCGTCCGGATCGTCAAGCCCGTCGGCACCGTCGGCCAGCTCCCGGCCGTCCTCTACATCCACGGTGGAGGTTGGGTGCTCGGCAACGCCGGCACCCACGACCGGCTGGTCCGGGAGCTCGCGGTCGGAGCGGACGCCGCGGTCGTCTTCGTCGAGTACGACCGCTCACCGGAGGCGCGCTACCCGGTCGCCGTCGAGCAGGCCTACGCGACCGCCCGGTGGATCACGACGGACGGTTCTTCGATGGGCCTCGATCCGACTCGCCTCGTCGTGGCCGGCGACTCCGTCGGCGGGAACATGACCGCGGCGGTCACGATCCTCGCCAAGCAGCGCGGCGACGTGGCGTTCGTCCACCAGTCGCTGTACTACCCCGTCACGGATGCCGGCCAGGACACCGCCAGCTACGCGGAGTTCGCCGGAGGTCCGTACCTGACGGCCAAGGCCATGGCCTGGTTCTGGGACGCGTACCTCCCCGACGTCGAGCGCCGCACGGAGATCACGGCGTCACCGCTGCGGGCCACGCTCGGCGACCTCGCCGGGCTGCCGCCCGCGTTCGTCATCGTCGACGAGAACGACGTGCTGCGCGACGAGGGTGAGGCCTACGCCAGGAAGCTCACCGAGGCCGGCGTCCCGACCACGAGCGTCCGCTACGACGGGACCCTGCACGACTTCATGATGCTCAACCCGCTCCGCAGCACCGCCGCGACGTCGGCCGCGGTCGACCAGGCGATCGCCGTGCTGCACACGGCACTGCACGGTTGAGTCGTCCGCCCGGGACCGGGCGCCGCAGTTCGGGCGCGGCGCCCGGCCGGCTGGCCGACTGACTGGCTGGCTGGCTGGCTGGCTGGCTGATGTCGACAGGACGTCGCTATGTTGTCGACATGTTGTCGACAAGTGTGAGTCCCCATGTTCCTGGCACTGCGTGACCTCCGGCGCGGGGTCCGGCGCTTCCTCCTCCTCGGAGTGGTGATCGGGCTCGTCGCCCTGCTCTCGACCGTGCTGTCCGGGCTGGCGGCCGGGCTCGTCACCGACGGCATCTCGGGACTGCGTGCGATGCCCTTCGACCGGCTCCTCCTGGAGCACGGCTCGGACGCCACCTTCAGCCGGTCCACGCTCCGGCCCGATGCGCTGGACGCGGTCTCACGCGTCGACGGCGTGCGCGCCACGCCGGTCGGTGTGAGCTTCGTGAACGCGGCGTCGACCGACGGCGGACCGAGCATCGACATCGCGCTCGTGGGCGTCGCACCCGACAGCTTCCTGGTGACCGACGACGCGGCACGCACGGCACTCGCCGGGTCCCCCGGGCTCGTGCTGTCGAGCGAGGTCCGCGAGGAGGGCGTCAAGGTCGGCGACCGCTACTCCCTGGGTGGCTCCAGCGTCGAGCTGCCGGTCGTCGCGTTCACGGACGCCGGCACCTACGGGCACGCACCGATCGCCTTCACGCCGCTCCCGACGTGGCAGGAGGTCCAGTACGGCGGCGGCGCGGACGGTCGGTTCTCGGCCATCGCCACCAAGGGTGGGAGCGAGTCCTCGCTCGACCGGGTGGCGAAGGAAGCCGACCTCGAGGTCAAGACCAAGACCGAGGCGTACGCCGGCTCGCCGGGCTTCACCGCCGAGACGACCACGATGACGCTGATCCGCGGCTTCCTGCTGGTCATCTCGGCGCTGGTGATCGGCGCCTTCTTCACCGTGCTCACGCTGCAGCGGACCCGCCAGATCGGGCTGCTCAAGGCCATGGGCGCGAGCAACGGCTACATCCTCCGCGACGGGATCGGGCAGATGGCGATCCTGGTGGCGCTCGCCACGATCGTCGGCGTGGCCGTCGGCGCCGGACTCGTGGCACTGATGAGCAGCGGCGACGCCCCGGTCGAGCTCGACGTGACCGCGGTGCTGACGGTGTTCATCTCGTTGGTGGTCGCGGGTGTCCTCGGGAGCCTCGTGGCATTCCGTCGGGTCACCCAGGTGGAGCCGGCGATCGCACTGGGGGTCGAGCCGTGACGGAGGAGCAGACCATGACAGGGAGCGGGGACCGACCCGGGGGCCCGGACGCTGCGACGCCGGCGCTCTCGCTCACCGGCATCGACGTGTCGTACCCGGACGGACCCGATCGGCGTGTCGTGCTCGACGGGCTGGACCTCGACGTCCGCCCGGGCGAGATCGTCGTGATCTCCGGTGACTCCGGCGCCGGCAAGTCCACGTTGCTCACGATCGCCGGGCTCCTGCGACGGCCGGACGCGGGCGAGGTCACGATCGGCGGGTCGCCCACCTCGGCGCTCTCGCAGCGCCAGCGCACCGCCATGCGTCGGGACCACATCGCCTTCGTGTACCAGTCCGCGAACCTGCTGCCCTCGCTCACCGCCCTCGAGCAGCTCGAGCTCGTCGGCCACATCCGCGGCGAGCGCATGCACGACGTGCGCGAGCGGGCCCGGGCGCTCCTGGCGGACGTCGACCTGGCCGACAGGGCGTCGCAGCTCCCCTCGCAGCTGTCGGGCGGCGAACGCCAGCGCGTCGGCATCGCCCGCGCGCTCATGGCCGACCCGACCGTCCTCATCGCCGACGAGCCGACCGCCTCGCTCGACCCGTCCAGGGCCGACATCGTCGTCGAGCTCCTGGCCGACGCAGCGAGCCAGCGCGGCATCGCCACGCTGATCGTCGCCCACGGCGGCGCCGCGCTCCGACGGGCCGATCGTCATCTCGAGCTGAGCTCCGGACGGTTGCACGCGGTCGAGGCCCACGGATCGGCCGCGCCGCCGGCGTGACGGGCTGAGCCGGATGCCGCGCATCAAGGCCGACAACATCGCCGACCACGTCGCCCAGCAGCGTGAGGCGGTGCTCGATGCCGCCATCCGGCTGTTCACCGAGCGCGGCTACCACGAGGTCTCGCTGGGCGACATCGCCAAGGAGGTGGGCCTCGCCCGCAACTCCCTCTACCGCTACGTGCCCGACAAGGTGCACCTGCTCGTCGAGTGGTACCGCCGTGCGGTCCCCCAGACGATCGCGGCGTGGCAGGAGGCCGTCGCGGGCGACGACGACGCCGCCATCCGGCTGCAGCGCTGGGCCCGCACCTACCTGACGTGGGCGCTGTCCCCCGAGCACCAGCTCGTCGGCCCGCTCACGGAGGCGCTGCCGGCCCTGGACGACGCCACCCGGGCCGAGGTGGGCTCGACCCACCGGGACATGGCGGCCGTCGTGGACGCCGTCGTCGTCGAGGCCGGCGTGCCCGCGGAGCAGGTCGGCCAGGTCGTCGAGCTGCTCTCGGGCCTCGTGCTCGGCGCCGCCCGGGCCGAGGCCGCCGGAGCGTCGGACGACGTGCGCGCCCGCCTGGAC
>JAEXGP010000335.1 GCA_023450775.1 Actinomycetes bacterium
TGGGAACGCTCTCGGGATCCTCTGCTCAGAGCACCGCGACCGGCGCGACCGGCGCGGAGGTGGCACCGACCAGCGGCTCGGGCGAGGCGAGCAGCAGCACGTCGCCCCGCTCCTCCTCGGCGCACGCCACCGCCAGCTCCTCCAGGTCCCAGTTCTGGCCCTGGATCAGACCCATGTCGCGGATCTGCAGCAGGTGGACCGCCAGGCAGTCGCTCCAGTCCGGCTGCGTGGGAGGGAACGCCTCGTAGGCGTAGGTGTCGACGAAGGCACCGGCCAGGTCGTGGTCGCGGATCCACGGCACCGCGTCCACGGACAGACCGGGCTGGCTGAAGTCGGTGCCGACGGAGTACCGGTGCCGATCGCCGGCGTGGTAGTAGCGCATCTGGCCCGTGCGCACGAGGATCACGTCGCCCGGCTCCGGGGACACCCGGGCAAGCTCCGCGGCGCCGGCCAGGTCGTCCGCGGTGATGGCGTAACCCGGCGAGATCTCGTCGAGGGCGTCCACGCCCTTGAGCCGAGCGATGTCCAGGACCAGGCCGCGCGTCACGATCTGCGGCAGGCGCTCTGCGCCGAGCTTGGTGGCCCCGTACTGCGCGGTGACGGCGGAGGTGGGCACGCCGTTGTAGAGGAAACCGTCGTACGAGACGTGGCTGAGTGCGTCCACGTGCGTGCCGGCGCAGGTGGACATGGTGACCAGGTCGTCGGTGCCCTCCCAGATGCCCGGCGCGAACTTGTCGCGCTCGTTGAGCGACGTCAGCGACAGGATCGGGTTGTACCGGCGGGCGGGCTGGCCCACCTGGATGCCGTCCTGCTTGAGGTCGGCCGCGAGCGAGATCCGCCGGCCGCGGCGCACGGCGGCGACGCCGCGGCGCGTCGACTCCTCGGTCAGGAGGTTGCCGCACCCCAGCTCGTCGTCGTCGCCCCAGCGACCCCAGTTGGAGACCTTGCGGGACAGCTCGTCGATCTCTGCGGGCAGTGGCACCGTTCCCCCTCTGACGTCTGGGCGACTGATGGCTGGACGCCGGCCGGTCAGGCCGGGACGGTCAGGACGCCGCGCGCCAGCTTGCCGTCGTGGAGCTCGTCGAGCGCCTTCTGGAAGTCCTCGAGCGGATACGTCTGCGACACGAGCTCGTCGAGCTTGAGGCGACCGGCCTGGTACAGCTTCACCATCAGCGGGATGTCGTACTGCGGGCGGGCCGAGCCGTAGCGGCAACCCATGATCGTCTTGTCGTTGTACATCGTCGACACGACGAAGCTGGCCTCAGAGCCCATCTTCGGCACCCCGAGCATCACGACCGTGCCGCCCCAGTCCAGGAGGTCCGTGGAGGTCTGGATGAGCTGCGTGGAGCCCACGCACTCGAACACGAAGTCCACGCCGTTCGGGCAGATCTCCTTGACCGCCTCGACCAGGTCGACGTCGGGGCCGGCCTGGATGAAGTGGGTGGCGCCGAAGAGCTTGGCGTACTCCTCCTTGGCCGGGTTGGTGTCGACGGCGATGATCGGCAGCGCGTCGGACAGGGCCGCGCCCTGGATGACGTTGAGGCCGATGCCGCCGACGCCGATCACGACGACCGACTGGCCGTGGGCGACCTTGGCCCGGTTGAACACGGCACCCACGCCGGTGAGCACACCGCAACCGATGAGCGACGCCGAGGCGAGGGGCACGTCGTCGGGGATCTTCACCGCCTGCGTGGCCTTGACGACCGTCTCCTCGCAGAAGACCCCGAGGTTGGCGAACTGGAAGACCTTGTCGGCGCCCTCACCGGTCCCGCGGGTGAAGGGCCGGGACAGCTTGCCCTGGCCGACGCGGCAGAACGTGGGCTTGCCGCTGTCGCACGCCGCGCACTGACCGCAGTTGCCCAGGGTGGACAGCACCACGTGGTCGCCCACCGCCACGTTGGTGACGTCGGGAGCGATCGCGACGATCTCGCCCGCGCCCTCGTGGCCGAGCACCACCGGCGGCGGGAACATGATCGTGCCGTTCAGGACCGAGACGTCGCTGTGGCAGAGCCCGGCGGACTCGATGCGGACCCGGACCTCGCCGGGACGGAGATCCCGGACCTGGATGTCGGACTCGACGGACGCGGCCTTGCCGTCCCACACGATCGCTCTCATGCGCCGGACCCTACCCCGGGGGTAGAACGCGTTTCAGTTCGAGGAGCCCCCCTGTGCTGTACTCCCCTGCGTGGTCGCGCCCCCCTCGCCCGCACCGCCCACTGCTCTCGACTTCGACGTCATCGATCGTGGCGGCGCACCCGACCGCCTGCTCGTGCTGGTGCACGGCTACGCCCTGCCGCCGTCGGACCTGGCGGACCGCATCCACCTGATCGACCCGGACGGGGACTTCCTTGCGGTGACCCCGCACGCGCCGTACCGCCACCGGAACCAGGTCATCTGGCACAAGCCGGGCGGGGCGACGCACAGCGAGGAGCAGTACATGGGCTCGCTCGCCGCGCTGGACGACCTGCTCGGGACGCTCCAGGAGCACACCGGCCTCGCCGCGTCGGACGCCGTGGTCGGCGGCTTCAGCCAGGGCGGCGGGCTCGCCCTGTCGCTGCTGTTCCACGCCGGCGTGGTGCATCGGCCGGCCGCCGCGTTCGGCGTGTGCAGCTTCCCTGCGCCCGTCCGCGGCTTCGCCGTCGACCGCGCAGCGGCAGCAGGACACCCCGCGTTCCTGCTGGGCGCCCGTCGCGACCGGTTCGCCCCGATCGAGGTGTTCCGCGGCGGCGCGGCGCTGATCGCGTCGACCGGGGTCGACCTCACCTACGTCGAGCGCGACGGCGAGCACGAGATGACCGACGCCGCGGCGAGCGACGTCGCGACGTGGCTGGCCGGTGTGCGCGCCGGCGAGCCCTCGGCCGTCCCGGGCCGGCATCCCTACGAGGGCACGCCGGTGCCCGACAGCTACGACGGGCTCTGGGTGCTGGAACCCTGATCAGGGCTCGGTTGCTGATCCGGGCCCGGCTCGGCAGGGCGCTCGTCGGGCAGCTCGACCAGGCCGTCGAGGGCGGCGACCAGCTGCGACAGCCGGTGCTCCAGCGCTGCGACCCGCGCCTCGAGCTCGTCGACGCGCCCGGGAGCGGCGGGCGCCCTGCCTCCTGCGCCACTCGACGTGGCGGTCGCCGCGGCCTGGGCCCGGCCGTCGACGTCGTGCTGGAGGAGCTGGATCCAGCGGGCCTCGCGCTGGCCGGGGGCCCGCTCCAGCAGTCGCACCAGCGGGCGGTCCGTGCGGGCGGCGAGCGACGCCAGGACGGACTCGACCTCGTCGGGTGAGGTGAAGGCGTGGAGCCGCTCGGTCCGGCTCCGCAGCTCGGGGACGGTCTGCGCGCCCCGCAACAGGAGCACGGCGATGACCGCCTTCTCGGCGTCGTCGAGGCCGAGCTGCTCGTCGAGGATCTGGCGGTACTTGGTCGCCCGCTCACCGCTCGCCGGGTACACGATGCGCAGGAGGCCCTTGGCCTTGAGCGCCTGGCACGTGGTCTCGACGAGGTTGGCGTCGTAGTCCACCACCGGGTCGCGGCTGGAGGTCTGGTTGCACGCCGTCGTCAGCGCCTTCAGCGTCAGCGGGTAGGCGTCGGGCGTGGTCGCCTGCTTCTCGAGCAGGCAGCCGAGGACGCGGGTCTGGGGATCGGAGAGCTCGAGCTCGTCGGGCAGGTCGACCATGGCCCGGACCGTACACACCGCGCGGGCGCGCTCGGCCCCCCGGAACGACGAAACTGCGTGAGTTGCCGTCGCTCAGCGACGGCAACTCACGCAGTTTCGTGGTGGGTGGATGGTCGCCGGGCTCAGCTGGGCCAGACGATCGACTGCAGCTCGGAGTACGCCAGCAGCCCGTAGCTGCCGCCGTCGCGGCCGACGCCCGACTGCTTGAAGCCGCCGAACGGGGCCTCGTGGTTGCGCTGCAGCGAGTTGATGCCGACGTTGCCCGACCGCAGCCGCTGCGCCACGCCCCACGCCCGGGCCGTGTCGGCCGAGAAGACGTAGCTGTAGAGGCCGTAGTCGCTGTCGTTGGCGATGGCGATGGCCTCTTCCTCGTCGTCGAAGGGCACGACCACCACGACCGGTCCGAACAGCTCCTCGCGGACCGGCGTCATCTGGTTGGTGCAGTCGACGAGCAGGGTCGGCTCCACGTAGAAGCCGGTGTCGAAGCCGCCGCGGCCGCCGCCGACGGCGACGGTGGCGCCCTCGTCGATGCCGGCCTTCACGTAGCCCTCGATGCGCTCGCGGTGCTGACCCGTGATGACCGGGCCGACCACCGTGTCGGGGTCGGTCGGGTCGCCGATCTTCATGTGACCCGCCGCCTTCTGCAGGCCACCGACCAGGGCGTCGTACACGCCCCGCTGCACGATCACCCGCGTGGGCGACGTGCAGATCTGGCCCGAGTGGAAGCCCCACACGGAGCTGATGCCGCCGATCGCGGCCTTGAGGTCCGCGTCGTCGAAGACGATGCACGCGCCCTTGCCGCCGAGCTCCATGAGCTGGCGCTTCATCTGCGAGCCGCACACCGCGCCGATCCGCTGACCGACGCCGGTGGAGCCGGTGAAGCTCACCATGTCGGTGGCAGGGTGCGCGACCACCGCTTCGGACGGGGCGATGTCCTGGCCGGTCACCACGTTGACGACGCCGGGCGGGAAGCCGGCCTCGTTCATGAGCTCGACCATCCGCAGCACGCCGAGCGGGTCCTGCGGCGCCGGCTTGACGATCACCGTGTTGCCCATGGCGAGCGCCGGGCCGATCTTGCCCGCCATGTTCGTCATGGGGACGTTGTACGAGGTGATGCAGGTGACGACGCCGACCGGCTGACGGTTGGCCACCGCCGAGATCAGCCCGCCGGGCGCCAGCGGCGTGGTGGGCATGACGGCCGGCGGCAGCGGAGTGATCGTGGGCTCGAGCGCGCCCTTGGCGTACCGCCGCAGCCGCGACGTGGCCGGGAAGAACTGCATGGACTTGACCGTGCGCGCGGTGGCGCCGGTCTCTGCCTGCAGGATCGGCACGATCTCGTTGCGATGGGCCTCGATGAGGTCCGCCGCGCGGTTCAGCAGCTCGGCGCGCTCCTCGGGTGAGGTGCGCGACCACGCCGGGAACGCCTCGGCAGCGGCCTCGACCGCGGCGTTGGCCTGCTCGACCGAGGCCTCGGGCGCGCGGCCGGCGACCTCTTCGGTGGCGGGGTTGACGATGTCGTAGGTGCCGGCGGCACCCTCGACGGACTCGCCGCCGATCGTCAGGCGGTAGGTCGAATCCGACACGTCAGGGCTCCAGGTCCAAGGACAGCAGTTCGATGGCGTTGCCCCGGACGAACTTGGAGAACAGCTCCGGGCTCAGGTCGCCCATGAGCTTCAGCGCGATCTCCCGCGAGTGCGGCCAGGTGGAGTCCGAGTGCGGGTAGTCGGTCTCGAAGCAGATGTTGTTGACGCCGACCTTCTCGATGTTGTCGAGCCCGTACTCGTCGTCGAAGAAGCAGCCGTAGATCTGGCGGTAGTAGTAGGTCGACGGAGGCTCGGGGACCTTGTCGCCGAAGCCGCCCCAGGCCCGGTTGTCCTCCCAGACCTTGTCCGCCCGCTCGACGATGTAGGGGATCCAGCCGATCTGGCCCTCGGAGTAGGCGAGCTTCAGGTCGGGGTACCGGGCGAGCACGCCGGAGAAGAGGAAGTCGGTCATGGACGCCATGGCGTTGTTGAACGTCAGCGTCGAGCCGACGGCAGCCGGCGCGTCGGCCGAGGTCGACGGCATCTTCGAGCTCGAGCCGATGTGCATGTTCACGACCACGCCGGTCTCGGCGCAGGCCTGGAAGACCGGGTCCCAGTAGCCGTCCGCGTCGTGGATGGACGGCAGGCCGAGGTACGGAGGGATCTCGGAGAACGTCATGCCCCGGACCCCGCGGGCGGCGTTGCGGCGGATCTCGGCGGCGGCGGCTTCGGGGTCCCAGAGCTGGATGATGATGCAGGGGATGAGGCGGCCGTTCGAGTCACCGCACCACTCGTCGACCTGCCAGTCGTTGTACGCCTTGACGCACAGGTCCGCGAGCTCCTTGTCCTTGGCCTCGTAGAAGCGCTGCCCGCAGAAGCGGGGGAAGCTCGAGGGGAACGACATGGACGCCTCGGTCCAGTTGGCGTCCATGTCCTCGAGGCGGGCCTTGGGGTCCCAGCAGCCCTTGCGCATCTGCTCGTAGGTGATGCCGCTGACGGTCACCTCGGAGCGGTCGAAGCCGACGGCGCACTCCAACCGGGTCAGCGGGTAGCGCCCGTCCTCGTACTGCCACCAGTCGGCCTCGTCGCCGTCGTCGGTCTCCTCGAAGGAGAAGACGCCGCCGACGAAGTTCATGGTCCCGCGCATGCGCACCGAGCGCGGCATCACGTCCGCGTACTTGGACGGGATGCGGTCCGTCCACACGTTCGGCGGCTCGATGATGTGGTCGTCCACCGAGACGATCTTGGGGATCTCGTTCGGTGGCAGGTCACGAACCCGCTGTGGGACACCCTGATCCGAGGTCTGCGACGCGTCGCTCATGACCGGATGGTATCCCTCGACCTGACGATGTGTCAGGCCGAAACTGGAACAAGTTCTAGTTTTCGGCCGGGCCTCGGTGGGCCCGGATCAGTCCCCGCCGAAGAGCTCCAGCAGCGGCCCGAGGACGGGATCCATCTGCTCGTTGGGCAGCATCGTGCCGCCGTCGATCACCACGTTCTGGCCGGTGACGTAGCCGGTCTCGTCCGACAGCAGGAACGCGATCAGGGCGGCGGTCTCGGCGGCCGATCCGACACGGCCCATCGGCGTGCGCTCCTCGAGCCCTCTGCGGCTCTCGGGGTCGGTCACGAGCATGTCGTTGAGGTCGGTGTGCACGAAGCCGGGCGACACGCAGTTGACGCGCACGGCCGGCGCCCACTCGAGCGCGGCCGACCTGGTGAGCGCCACCGTCGCCGCCTTCGCCGCGGAGTACGGCGCCTCGCCCCGGGTCGGGCGCACACCCGACACGCTGGCCATGTTCACCACGGACGACGGCGCGCCACGCTGCTGGGCCGACGCTCGCAGGTACGGCACCGCGGCGCGAAGGCAGGCGTACGTGCCGAAGAAGTTCACCCGCCAGATGAGCTCGATGTCGCGGTCCGTGTACTGCTCGAGGGGCTTGAGGTTGCCGATGCCGGCGTTGTTGACCAGCCCGGACAACCCGCCGAGCTCGGCGTCGGCACGCGCCAGCGCGGCGTCGACGGCCTCGCTGTTGCCCACGTCGCACACCAGCGCGAGCCCGCCGATCTCCGCGGCGACCTCCTCGGCGGCCTCCTGCTTGCGGTCGAGCACGCCCACGCGCACGCCCTTGAGCGCGAGCAGCCGGCACGTGGCGGCACCGATGCCGGCACCGCCGCCGGTGACGACGATGCCCCGCCCTTCGAGTCCGACGCTCACGACGCACCCTCTGCGTCGCTGGACGGCGGGCCGCCCTCCGACGGGCACCGCACGCCGTCGATCACCACGTTCGGCTCCTCGGTGATCAGGAACTCGATCGAGTCGGTGTCCAGGAAGCGGCGCTCGTCGGGCGCGATCAGCTCCTGGTAGCCGGGCTCGGAGATGAACGCCACGAAGTCGTCGATCGAGTGGAACCACTGGACGGCCACGCCGTCCACGCCCTTGGTACCGGAGAGGGCGTCCGGGCGGTGCCGAGGGTGCTGCTCGTAGCGGACGATGTGGCGCGCCAGCTCGGGCGTGTCGCGGATCAGCGGGCCGTGCACGTCCCGCCAGTGGTCGCGGAACTCCGCGACGCTCAGCCCCTCGCGCCGACGCAGCAACGCGAACATCTTGACCATCTCATCCCCCTGGGTGGGTCGTGCCCCTCGGAGCCTCGTCGCCGACGCACCCCCGGCGCCCGCTCGTGGAGGCGCAACCTACGCGATCGCGACTCACGTCACATGGGAGGGACCGGGGGTTACAGTCACTCGCGTGACGCCGCGCAAGGATTCCCACTCGCAGATCCGCACGCTCCCGATCTTCGCCGGGTGCACGGAGGCCGAGCTCGACGAGATCGACCGGCTGGCCGACGAGGTCCATGTGCAGGCAGGGCGCACGGTGATGAAGCAGGGCGACCTCGGCCAGGAGTTCGCCGTGATCATCTCCGGCGAGGCCGACGTGGTGAAGGACGGCAAGAAGGTCGCCACCCTCGGTCCCGGTGCCTACTTCGGCGAGGTCGCGCTGCTCGATGCCGTGACCCGGACCGCGTCGATCGTCGCCACCACCGACATGACCCTCGAGGTCATCGACCGACGCGGCTTCAACACGCTGCTCGACGACCTCCCGCGGCTGGCGCGGTCCATGCTCCGCGGCACGGCCAAGCGCCTGGCCGAGCTCGAGGACGAGTGCCAGCAGCTGCGCCACCAGCTCGCCGCCACCAACTGATCCGGAGGGAGCGCCCGTGAAGACGATCGGCAACCTGATCTGGTTCGTGCTGTCGGGCGTGTGGCTCGGACTGTCGTACCTGCTCGCCGGACTGGTCGCCTGCATCACGATCATCGGCATCCCGTTCGGCATCCAGGCGTTCAAGCTGGCGGGCTACGTCATGTGGCCGTTCGGCCGGACGCTGCACGAGCAGCCGGGCCACCGGTTCTCCAAGGGCGTCATGAACATCGTCTGGATCATCGTCGGCGGGATCTGGCTCGCCATCGAGCACGTGCTGTTCGGGGCGATCCTCTGCCTGACGATCATCGGCATCCCGTTCGGGATCAAGAGCTTCAGCATGGCCAAGCTGGCGCTGTTCCCGTTCGACTACCGCGTGGGACCCGTCGCCGGCGGGACCCCGGCCGAGGCCGGCCCCGTCATCGCCGACTGAACCGGACCGGCCACCGACCTGTTCAGGTCGCTCGGGCGACGACCCGCTCGTCGGCCAGGAAGTCGCGCAGGATCTGCTCGGTCTCGTCGGGCCGGTCGCGGAACGTCCCGTGTCCGGCGCCCTCGACGACGGCCAGCTCGCCCAGTCCCGGCGCGAGCAGCTCGTCGATCTCCTCGGAGCACGACGGCGGCGTCATGGGGTCCACCGAACCAGCGAGCAGCAGCACGGGCACCGCGATGCGCCGGACGTCGTCACGCAGGTCCATGTCCACGTGCTCGCCGCCGGTGAAGTCCACCAGCAGGTCGAGGTTCATGATCGAGCGCCCGGGCCCGAACGGCGACGGGGTGGAGTTGTAGAGCGGCATGTTGACGGTCAGGTAGTCGACCCACGCGTCCGCCGCGAGGTCGCGGTCGGTGTAGATCCGGCGGTAGGTGGCCTCGGCGCGCTCCCCGCCGAGCTCCCGGAACCGCGCCGCCGACTCGTCCTCGTGCGTGCGGGCCTTGGTGCTGGCGAGCACGAGCGCCGCCGGGTGCTCGGGGTGGCGAGCGGCGTAGCGGATGGCCACGAAGCCGCCGAACGAGAGGCCGAGCACGATCGGCGAGTCGATGCCGAGCACGTCGCAGAGCCGGACGACGTCGTCGGCCCAGGTGTCCAGGTTCCAGCTCGACGGGTCGTCCCACCCGTCGCTGCGGCCGTTGCCCCGGTGGTCGACGAGGACGACCTGGTGCGTGTCGGCGAAGCGGTCGACGTACGGGCGGAACGAGGAGTGGTCCGAACCCGGGCCGCCGTGCAGGACCAGCAACGTGGGCTTCGGGACCATCGCGTCGTCGTCGGGCCGCAGGCCCGAGCCGACGACGTCGACGAACAGCCGGACCCCGTTCCCGATGTCGACTCGCATGACCGGCGACGGTACTCGCACGCCTCGACCGACCGGCCGATCGCGCCGCGCCGCACGACCACCACCGACTCGGGCACCACCGAACTTGGGCACCACCGACCAACCACTGGTCGCTGGTGCCCGAGATCGGCGGGCGACGTCGGGACAGCGCCGACCTTGGGCACCCGAGACGAACCGGTGGTCGCTGGTGCCCAAGATCGAGGGCGGGCTGCGTCAGGCGATGACGGCGGGCCAGACCTCGGCGCCGAAGCGCTCGATCTGGTCGGCCACCTCGGAGGCCGAGCGGCCGAGGAAGCGGAGCTGCCACTGGTTGGCGTCGAGCTTCCGGTACTTCGCCAGCCCTTCGGCCACCTCCTCGGGTGAGCCCGTGAGCGTCCAGCCGGGGACGTCGAAGTCGGGCGTGCCGATGTGGATTGGCTCGCAGTTCACGCCCATGTCGAACGCCTCGGGCATGCCAGCTGCGGCGCGGCGTTCGCGGATCTCGGCGATGCCCTTGCGCATGCCCACCTTCGGCGGCCCCTGGGGCAGCCACCCGTCGGCCAGCTCCGCAGCGCGGCGCATGGCCGCGGGTGACGAGCCGCCGATCCAGATCGGCGGACCGCCGGGACGCACCGGCCGGGGCGCGACGCCGACGCCGACCTCCGCGCCCGGGCCGCCGATCGTGGGGTACTCCTCCTCGAACGCGGCGCGGATCACGGGGATCGCCTCCTCGACCGCACGACCCCGCGCGGCGAAGTCCACGCCGAGCACCGCGAACTCGCTCTCGAGGTGGCCCGCGCCCGCACCGAGCACTGCCCGTCCACCGGACAGCGCGTCGAGCGTCACGAAGGACTTCGCCGTCTGCAGCGGGTGCCGGTACGGCAGGACGTACACGTGGCTGACCAGGTGCACGCGCTCGGTCTGCGCGGCGAGCCAGCCCAGGGTGGCGATCGTGTCGTACCAGGTGTCGGACATGACCTCGTCGGCCGGACGAGGGACGCCGACGTGGTCGCACACCGCCACGTAGAACGCACCTGCCCGGTCACTCGCGGTCGCGACCGTGGCCAGCTCCGCGGGTCCGGCGTCGGCCTCCCACGGCTGCACGTACGCCGTCGACTTCGACTGGACGGGCAGCTGCAGCCCCCATGCGGTGGTACCGGCAGGGATGATCGCGGCCACGTGGCGCTCCTTCCGCGGCGCTCCCACCGCAGGATCTGATGGACCGTCAGATCATACGGACGGGCGTCGGGCCGGCACCCGCCAGCGCGGCGGACCGGTTCCATCGCTGTGACCAGGTGGATGTTGTAGACAGGCGGCTACCTCGACGGACATCCGTCCGACGGACGTAGGAGAGCGAGCTCATGATCCTGGCCGACGTGAACCTTGGTGAGATCCTCTGGACCACCCTGGTCATCTTCTTCATGATCATGTACTTCATGATCCTGTTCAGCATCCTCGGGGATCTGTTCCGGGATCACGAGGAGAGCG
>JAEXGP010000406.1 GCA_023450775.1 Actinomycetes bacterium
CCCCGGCACGCTCGCCGCGGCGCCCGGGCCGTTCGCCTCGCTCGGCGCCGCTCGGATCTCGGCACAGGTGGGCGCGGCGGCGGCCACGCCGGGCGTGGTCATGGTCGATGCCGGAGGATCCCAGGAACCCTGGACCTCGGACCGGCCCATGACCGACGCGGACCGGGCGGCTCGCCACGAGCGGCGACTGGACCAGGTGCGGGTGGCCGACCAGCTGGTGGGCCGGATCGTCGCCGACCACCCCGACCTGCTGGTGGTGGTCGTGGGGGTGGCGCCGGCGTCGCACTGGCGGCTGACGCCGATCGCAGTGGCGGGGGAGCGGGCCGGAGCGATCTGGAGCCCGTCGACCCGCCGGGCCGGCCTCTCGGTGCTCACCGACGTGGCCCCGACCGTGCTGAACGCGCTCGGCCTCGACGTGCCGTCGACGATGGTGGGGAGGCCCCTGGCCGTGAGCTCCGAGCCGTCGGACCTGGGTGCGGTCCGCGAGCTCCACGACCGCACCGTGCTGCGCGAGGGCCTCACCGGCAACCTCACCGTCGCCTTCATCGTGGTGCAGGCCGTCGTGTACGCCGCGGCGCTGGTGGGGCTGTCGGCTCGGCGGCGCCGCCGCGCCGCGGGCGGTCGCGACGACGACCTGCGCGGGTCGTGGGCGGGGCGGCTGCTGTCGATCACCGAGCGGCTGGCCCTGGCGTGCGCGGCGCTCCCCGCCGTCACGTTCCTCTACCGGCTCGCACCCGTCCCCCTGCAGCAGCCCGCGATCGCCGCCACCGGCATCGCGCTCGGGGCGACGGCCCTCGCCTCGGTCGCGGTGCTGTTCCGCCGCCACCCCCTGAGCCCGTTGGTGGTCGTCGCCGCGGTGACCACCGCGGTGATGGTCGTCGACGCCGCGTCCGGCGGCGTCCTCCAGGACCTCAGCCTCTTCGGCTACACGCCGCTGACCGCGGCTCGCTACTACGGCATGGGCAACCTGGGGTTCGCGGTGCTGGGCGCGGCGGTGATCGTCGTGGCCGGTTCGTGGGTGGCGTCCCAGCAGGTGCGGGGCGACGGCGTCTTCGCCGCTGCCTGCCTGTTCGTGGTCGTGACCGTGCTGCAGGTGGCGCCCGTCATGGGCGCCGACTTCGGCGGCGCGCTGGTGCTGGTGCCCACCGCGGTGCTCGCCGCCACCGCGTGGTCGGGCGTGCGCATCGGCCTCCGTCGCGTGCTGCTGGCCGGCGCCGCCACCGCGGCCGTGGTGCTGGTGCTCGGTGTGCTCGACGCCACGCTCGGCAGCGGCAGCCACGTCGGCCGGTTCGTCTCGAGCGGCCCGTCGGCGATGCTCGAGGTGGTCCACCGCAAGATCGACTCCAACGTCCGCGTGCTCACCACCAGCAACTGGACGTGGGCCCTCGTCGTCGTCGGGGTGTTCGCGCTCGGCGCCGCGGTGATCGCCGGCCGCCGGGCCGGGCGGTTCGAGCGGTCGCCGGCGTGGCGGACCACGCTGGCGGTGCTGGTGGGCTTCGGGGTCGCCGGAGGGCTCGCCAACGACAGCGGCGTCGCCATCCCCGCCATGGTCGCGGTGTTCGTCGGCGCGCTGCTGCTCGCCGTGTCGGCACGCCGCCCGTTCGAGGCGCCGAGGGTGCTCCCGCCCGGACCGGGCTGAGCTCAGCCCTCGTCGGTGCGGTCGACGATGCGCAGCTCGATGTCGAGCTGGTCCAGGCGGTCGACGGCCTGGAGCAGGAACTGCTCGACCGCGGAGCGGACCAGCGTCACGTGCGTGACGTCCAGCGTGATCGTGCCGCCGCGGTCCTGG
Source organism: Actinomycetes bacterium (assembly GCA_023450775.1). Classification (GTDB taxonomy): domain Bacteria; phylum Actinomycetota; class Acidimicrobiia; order Acidimicrobiales; family Microtrichaceae; genus Dermatobacter. The sequence goes on from JAEXGP010000406.1 coordinate 1,790, forward strand.
TCCACCGTGGCGAACGCCACGAGCTCGTGCGCGATCTCCTCCATGGCGATGAAGTCGAGCTCGCCCCGCAGCACCAGCAGCAGCTCGCGGTCGCCGCTGCGGCGCGATGCGATCGCGGAGCGCGGGACGCGGTGGTGGTTGAGCAGGTGCAGGCCGAACGTGGTGGACAGGTCCTGCAGCGCGGCGATGCCCCGGACGCTGTTGCCGCGCGCGTCGAGGCGGGGGCTGAACGTGCCGATGCCGAACTCCGCAGGCTGCACCGCCACGATCCCACCGCCCACGCCGCTCTTGGCGGGCAGCCCGACGCGCACCATCCACTCACCCGAGTCGTCGTACATGCCGCAGGTCGCCATGACCGACAGCACGGTCATGGCGGTGGACTCGTGGATCACCGTCTCGCCCGTCACGGGGTTCACGCCCGAGTTCGCGAGGGTGGCGCCCATCACCGCCAGGTCGCGGGCGGTCACGATCAGCGAGCACTGGCGGAAGTAGGTGTCGACCGACTCGGTGACCGGCGCGGCGAGCACGCCCGACGACGCCGCCAGGTGCGCGAGCGCGCGGTTGCGGTCGCCGGTCGACGACTCGGACTCGTAGACCGCCTCGTCGAGCTCCAGCTCGCGCCCGGCGAAGGCCGACAGGCGCTCGCGGATGCGGCTGAAGCGCTCCTCCGGACCGTCGGCGCGCACCAGCGAGGTCGACACGATCGCACCGGCGTTGATCAGCGGGTTGGAGGGGCGGCCGGACGCCTCGTCCAGGCTGATCGCGTTGAAGGGCTCGCCGCTGGGCTCGAAGTCGATGTGGGTCGACACCGCGTCGAGCCCCAGGTCCTCGAGCGCCAGCGCGTACACGAACGGCTTGGACACCGACTGGATCGTGAACGGCGCCGAGCAGTCCCCGGCCGTGTAGACGCGGCCGTGCACGCTGGCGAGCGCGACGCCGTAGAGGTCGGGATCGGCCTTGGCCAGCTCGGGGATGTAGTCCGCCACCTGGCCCTGGTCCCGGGCCTCGTGACGGGCCAGCACCTGGCCGAGCGCGGTGATCACCATGTTGGTGGTCGGCGAGGCGCCGCTGGTGAGCAGCTCGTAGGTCAGCAGCTCGTCGGGGGCGTCCTGCTCCACCTCGGTGCCGGTCGGTGCGTCGTCGGGGGCCGTGTCGTGCACCCGGCCAGTCTGCCCGGCTGAAGGCAGGCGCCGGCAGAACCGCCGCCGTGGGTCATCATGTGACGTGGCCCAGGAACCCAGCCCGTCCGGCAGCGTGTCCGACCGCCTGGCCTCGGCCGCCGGTTCGATCTCCCCGGCCGAGCTCAAGGTGGCCCAGGTCGTCAGCGCAGAGCGCGAGCTGGTGGCCTTCGGCACGGTCGCCGAGGTGGCGGCCCGAGCCGGCAGCAGCGGCGCGACGGTGGTCCGCCTCGCGGACCGCCTGGGTTACGCGGGGTTCCGGGGACTGCAGGAGGCGGTGCGGACCGAGCTCACGGGCCGTCTCCGTCCCGCCACCGAGAAGATCCGGCGACCCGCGCCGGGGGACCTGCTGGCGGTCGTGGCAGCAGCGGCGGAGGAGTCCGTGCGAGCCACGTTCGACGGCCTCGGGCGCGACGACGTGGACCGGGCGGTGGACCTGCTGTCGCAGCGCCGACGCCGTGTGCTGGTGCTCAGCGGCGATGCGGGCGGCGGAGTGGGCCGGCAGGCCGTGACGCACCTGTCGATGCTGCGCGACGGCGTCGACGAGCTGGCGGGCAGCGCGATCGCCGTGGGCAGGGTGCTGGCCCGGGCGGGGGACGGTGACGTGCTGCTGTGCATCGACCTGCCTCGGCACGACCGGTGGGTGATCGACACGGTCGAGGCCGCCCGCGCCCGTGGTGTGCTGGTCGTGGCGGTGACCGACTCCCCGCTGTCGCCGCTGGCCGCGTCGGCCGAGGTGGTGTTCGCCGCGGGCAGCCACGACGTGGGTCCGTTCGACAGCTATGTGGGGGTGCTGGCGCTGGTCGAGGCGCTCGTTGCCGGCGTCGCACACCGGCTGCGGTCGACCGCTGCGGAGCGTCTGGACGCGCTCGAGGCGCTGTGGGAGGAGACCGGCGCGATCGACCCCGAGTAGCCGCAGCCGGCCGGATCCTCGCTGTCGTCTGGTCGGCGCTCACTCCCGACGGGACTGCAACAGATGATCCAAGTGCGGTACCATCCTGGAATGGTTGTTGCAGTCTCGTGGGACCACGATCACCGGCTGCCCGAGGCGCCTCACGCTGCGGTGGGCGACGAGGAGTTCGTGGCCGCGGCCGGGCGGGCGGGCCGCTCGCTCCCGCCGGCCGTGTTCGACGCACTCGTCGAGCTGCAGGACGCGCCGCCGCGCGACGGTGCGCTGCTCGTGGGTGGCGTCCCGGTGGGGGAGCTCCCCGCCACGCCCGCGCAGCCGACCGATCCGGTGGACAAGGACGGCACCAGCGAGATGGCGCTGCTGACGATCGCACGCCGCCTCGGTCAGCCCGTCGGCTACCTGCCCGAGCACGGCGGCGACCTGGTGCAGAACCTGGTCCCGACCCGCGCCGGTGCGGACCGGCAGGTGTCGACGTCGTCGCGCGTCGACCTGGAGTTCCACACCGAGACGGCGTTCCACCCCTACGCGCCGCGCTACCTGGTGCTGCTGTGCCTGCGGGGTCACCCCGACGCGCACACCACCCTGTGCTCCGTCCACGACGTGCTCGACGCGCTCGACGACGAGACCGTGGAGGTGCTGCGCCAGGACCGCTTCGTGTGCGGCGTGGACGAGTCGTTCCGCAGCGGCCGGGGCGACGGCCAGCTCCTCACCGCCACCCGCGAGCACGGTCCCCGGGCCGTCATCGGCGGCACCCCCGAGCGTCCGACCTTCTGGTACGACGCCGAGCTGATGCGGGGCACCGACCCGCGCGCCCAGGCCGCGCTCGACCAGCTCGGCAGGGCCGTGGCGGACCGGCAGACATCGGTGGTCCTCGAGGCCGGGGACTGCCTGGTGGTGGACAACACGGTGGCCGTCCACGGCCGTTCGTCCTACGTCGCCCGGTTCGACGGCACCGATCGGTGGCTGCAGCGGGCGTTCGTCGTGTCGGACCTGGCGCCGTCGGCGGCCGACCGCGACGGCCGGATCATCCGGACGCTGTTCACCTGATCCGGGCGCTGGGTCTCAGGAGCCGACCTCGGACCGGTAGCTCTCGAGCAGCTCGGTGATCCGGTCGGAGCTGGCGGTGAGGGAGCTGTCGACGTCCGCGCCCCCGGCGACGGTCGTCAGCAGGTCGATCAGCTCGTCGCGGTACTCGTTGTACGGACCCACGAGCGGGCCGGGGAAGTCGGGATCCAGGCTGGTCATGCCCTTGGCGACGGTGGCGGTCCAGCGCCCGGCACGGGTGGAGGCGAACGCGGTCTGCACCTCGGGCGAGTCGAGCACGGCCTGGCTCGCCGGGAGGTAGGACCCTTCCAGGACCCAGCGCTGCTGCTGCGGCAGCTGGTTGAAGTACTTGAGGAAGTCCCACGCCGCCGCGACCTTCGCGTCGGTGGTGTTGACGATGTAGCCGGCGCTGCCGGACACGCCCGATTGGCCGGCCTCCTCCAGGCCGGGGAACAGTCCGGCGTCGATGTCGAGCTGCTGGAGGGTCTCGGTGCTGGGCGCGCCCTCGACGCCGACGCCGCCGTCCTGGCCGTCCATCACCGCCGCCACCGTCGTGATCGACCGCTGCCCGCTGATGATGAAGCTGGCGTTGCCCTGGCTGAAGGCCAGGAAGTCGTCGATGCTGTCGCCGTAGGGGATCGTCTGGAGCAGTCCGTCGTCGACCATGCCCTGGATCCACTCCAGGACCTCGCGGGAGCTCTTGTTGTCCAGCTCGGACGCACCCGCCAGCGCGGTGCGACCGTTGTCCTCGTCGACGATCAGCTGCTTCGAGCCGGTCAGCAGCGTCTCGAGCACCCACGGGTCGAGCTTCATGACCAGCGGCGCGGTCACGCCCGGCACCGAGGCGGCCTTGACCTTCTCGGCCATCGTCCGGAGCTCGTCCAGGGTCGCCGGGAACTGGCCTGTCGGCAGTCCGGCGGCGCGGAGGTGGGCGTTGTTCACGTACATCATCAGCGTGGAGACGCTGAAGGCCGCCGGCCACAGGGTGCCCCGGATGGAGTAGGCCGAGGTGACCGCCGGCAGCAGCTGACCCAGGTACGCCGCGCCCTTCTCGTCGGCCTTCTCGCAGGACGCCGCGGGCACGACGACGCCGGAGTCGCTCATGAACTGCAGGTTGGTGTCCTCGGAGAACACCAGGTCGGGGAGGGTGTCGGGGTTGCCGATCGAGTCGCTGAACTTCTTCTGCAGCTCGATCGTGTTGCCCTGCGACGCGATGTTCACGTGCACCCTGGTCTGCGACGCGTTGTAGGACTCGACGATCGACTCGAGCGTGGCGCGGGTGAGCGTGTTGTACGGGTGCCAGAGCGTGATCTCGGTGGTGCCGTCGGGCAGCGTCGTGGGGCACGGCAGGCCCGCCGCCTCCTGCTCGCCGGCGCTCGCGGCGTCCTCGCGACCGCCCTCGTCGCCGCCGCAGGCCGCTGCCAACAGGGACAGGACCAGGACGACGGCGAGCGCGGCCGGGTGCAGGACGGAGCGACGACGCGTTCGGTGCACGACGAAAACCTAACGGCGTCCTCGCGGAACCCGGTGAATCGGCGGTGGCCGTTCGTCACGCCTCGGCGTCGTTCGCCGCCGGTCCGTGGTGCTCGGCGTTGCTCATCAGGAACGTCGAGCGGCTGATCAGCGTGGCCGAGATCGGCGACGTGGCCAGCTGCAGGAGCGCCGCGAGCAGCAGCGACGTCCAGTCGTTGGCCCGGTCGGAGGCGAACGCCGCGCCGATCAGGACGAGCACCACGCCCAGCGTCGAGGCCTTGGTCAGCGCGTGGAGCCGGCTCAGCGCCGGGCGGAACCGGAGCACGCCGATGCCCGCGACGAGGATCAGCAGCGCACCGGTCAGGACGACGATCTCGGACGCGGTGGACCTCACGTGGCCGCCCCGCGGTCCGGCGGATCGTCCTCGACCACATCACCCGGCTGGTCGTCGACGTGCGCCTCGATGAAGCGCGCCGACGCCGCGGTGCCGACGAAGCCCACCAGCGTGACCACCACGAGCACCGGCAGGAACGAGCCGTTGCCCGTGACCACCGACCGGATCGCGACCGCGGACACGCCGACGAGCACCAGGCCGTCGAGCCCGATGACGCGGTCCGACAACGTGGGACCGACGAGCAGCCGGACGGCGAAGCAGATCGCGGCGATGCCGAGCGCGACGAAGGCGATGGACGTCACGGCAGCGCCTCCCGCTCCCGCGGGTCCTCAGGCCCGTCGCAGATCCCGCAGTCCGCCGGGACCGGTCGCAGCGCGGCCAGCTGCTCCCGGGTCCCGATGGCGCGGACGCAGCGGACTTCGAGGCCGGCGATCGTCCGGGCGAAGCGCACCGGATCGCCGGTGGCCAGGCAGTGGACCAGCACCGTCGCCCGGCCGTCGTCGTGGTGGGCGGCGCGCACGACCATCGACCCGGGGGTGAGCGCGGTCAGGTTCGTGATCATCGTGATGAACGCCGGGTCGTCGAACTGCAGGTCGACCCAGACGAGCGCGGTGCGGACCCTGGACGACGGGCCGAGTGCGGCGACCACGAGCCAGAAGGTGGACACGACCACGTCGAGGGCGAACCGGCCGACGAGCACGGCGGCCGGCAACGGCCGGAGTCTCCGTACGGGCCATCTCGGCAGGCCGCTCGGATAGACGACGAACAGCGCCACGGCGACCGCGATGCCGCTGAGCACGTTCGCCGGAGAGGCGGAGCCCCACAGGAGCAGCCACACCGTGACGAGGATCAGGCTGACCGTGAACTTGCTCATCGGTCGCGACGCCGGCGCCGCCGTCCCACGCTCGTGCGCGGTCACGGTCCCACCGCCTGGGCCGGCACCTCGTCGCCGAGCACCGCCCGCACGTACGACGCGGGGTGCA
>JAEXGP010000417.1 GCA_023450775.1 Actinomycetes bacterium
CCCCGGCACCTCGACGGCGCGCCGACCCACCTCGTCGGCGTCGAGCACGTGGACGCCGTGACCGGGCACGTCGAACAGCACCGCGCGGTCACCGACGTCGCCGGTCACGACCCGGACCGCGCCACGGGCGGGCGACGTGCGGGCGATGGCCGCCACGCAGGTGCCGGGCTCCAGGCCCATCGCCTGCACGAACGGCTGGGCCAGCAGTCCCACGAGCGCCGGGGTGTCGGCGAGCTCGCGGCCCTGTGCCCGCGACGCCGTGATCACGGCGGTGGCCGCCTCGTCGTCGTCGAGGGCCGGCAGCAGGTCCCACCACGTGAGGGCGTCGAGCGCGGCGTCGCCCCGCTCCGCCGCCATGGTCCCGGCCGCGGCGGCCAGGAACTCGTCGTTCTCCGCCGCGCTCACGGGAGCCCCAGGATCTGCTTGGCGATCGTGTCGAGCTGCATCTGCTGCGATCCGCCGTAGACGGTGACGATGCGGGAGAAGAGGTACTCCTGGCGACGCACCGCCACGTCGGGCACCTGCAGCCCCACGGCGATGTCGGGATCGTTCGCCAGAGCGCGGTCGTGCACCGACTGCTCGGCGGCGCACAGGAGCAGCTTGTTGAACGCGGCGCGGGGCCCGAGCGTGGCGCCGGTGGCGTGGGCGGCGATCCCGTCGAAGCCCGCTGCGGTCGCCGAGGCGAGGTCCAGCAGCGCGTCGCCCAGCGCCGAGTCGTCGCGTCCTGAGGCGCGGCGGGCCGTGGACAGGAGCTCCTGGTACTGGAAGCAGTGACGGAACCAGGCGAACGTGCCGCGCTCGTGGCTCAGGATGTGCATGGCCACGGCCCATCCGCCGTCGACCTCGCCGACGATGCGGTCGGCCGGCACCCGCACGCCGTCGAAGTGGACCTCGGCGAGCTCGTCGGTGCCGTTGGCCTGCTCGATGGCCCGGACGTCCACGCCGGGGTCGCGCAGGTCCACGATGAACGCCGTGAGCCCGCGGTGCCGGGACGCGGCGTCCCCGGTGCGGGCGAGCAGGAGGCACCACGTGGCGTAGCGCGCCCAGCTGGTCCAGATCTTGTTGCCGTCGACGACGTAGTGGTCGCCGACGAGACGGGCGGTGGTTCGCAGACTCGGGAGGTCGGAGCCGGAGTCGGGCTCCGAGAACCCCTGCGCCCACAGCTGCCGGCCGGACAGGTACTCGGGCAGCAGCTCGGCGACCAGGTCGGGCGGTCCATGGGCGGCCAGGGCCGGCGCCAGGATCTCGAGGTGCTCGAAGAGGGCCATGCCCGGGAGCCCGCGCCGTGCGAGCGCCTCCCACATGGCGGCCCGGTGGACGATCGACCCGCCGACGCCGCCGAGCTCCGGGGGCCAGCCCACACGTGACCAGCCGGCGTCGAACAGGTCGGCCATGAACCGGCGGAGCACCTCGACCCGGCGCTCGTAGTCGGGCTCGGGCCGGCACGCCGCGACGAGCGACTCGGGCCCGGGCTCCAGCCACGCCGCCAGCTCGTCGCGGTAGGTGCGGACGTCGAGCAGCCGATCGTCGGTCGCCGGGACGGAAGTTGACATCGACGTCAATGTAGAAAATACCGGGACGCGACGCAACGAACTCGCCGGCTGTGTGATGCTCGCGACCGGGAAAACCCGGTCGCGAGCATCACAGAGCACGGCGGCGGGTCACTTGGGCGGGAACCGGAGGGCGCCGTCGAGGCGGATGTTCTCGCCGTTCAGGTAGTCGTTGCGCACGATCGACTCGACCAGCAGGGCGAACTCGTCGGGCTTCCCCATCCGCTTGGGGTTGACGATGCTCGACACCAGCGTCTCCTTGAGCGCCTCCGGGACCGAGTTCATGATCGGCGTGCCCATCGTGCCGGGCGCGATCGCGCACACGCGGATGCCGACGGGGGCGAGGTCGCGGGCCAGCGGCAGCGACATGCCCAGGATCGCGGCCTTGGCGGCGCCGTACGCGAGCTGGCCGGTCTGGCCCTCGATGCCGGCGATCGACGCCGTGTTGACGACCACGCCGCGCTGGCCGTCCTCGTCCGCGTCGTGCGTGGCGATGGCCGCCGCCGCCAGCCGCGTCACGTTGAACGTGCCGATCGCGTTCATGGCCATCGTGTCGATGAAGCCCTGCTTGTCGTGCGGGGTGCCGTCGCGGCCGAGCGTGCGCCACCCACCGGTCGCACCGCCGGCCACGTTGACGACGATCGACAGCGTGCCCACGCCCTCGGCGGCCGCGATGGCGGCGGCGACGTCGTCGTCGTCGGTGACGTCGCCGCCGACGCCCACGACCCCGTCGCCGAGCTCGTCGGCGAGCGCCACCGCGCGGTCACCGTCGCGGTCGAACACCGCCACCCCGAGACCCAGGCCGGCCAGGTGCCGCACGGTCGCGGCTCCCAGGCCACCGGCCCCTCCGGTGACGATCGCGGACCGACCTTCGAGCTCCATGTGATCCCCCTGTGGTGAGTGCCGGTCGCGCTGGATCGCGTCCGGCTCCGGACAGTAACGGTGCGTCGTCGGGCCCGGCCCGTGGCCCGTCCCGCTCAGCGAGAGCGGTCGAGCATGCGGGCGAGGTTGGTGCGGAAGGCCGGCTCGTCGAACGAACGGGTCTCCGCCTCGATCGCCGGCCGCAGCGCGGTCGCCACCGCCGTGCGCAGCGCGGTGTTCAGCGCGGACTTGGTCTCGCGGACCGACTGCGGTGGCAGCGCCGCCAGCCGGGCGGCCAGCGCCCTCGCCTCGTCGAGCGCCGTGCCGGTGGGCACGACGCGGTTGGCCAGGCCGAGCTCCAGCGCCTGCGCGGCCGGCATCCGGTCGCCGAGCAGCAGGAACTCCTTGGCCCTCAGCAGGCTGGTCAACAGCGGCCAGGTGAGCGCTCCCCCGTCGGCCGCCACCAGGCCCAGCATCACGTGCGGGTCGGCGTAGTACGCCTGCTCCTCCATCACGACCAGGTCGCTCATGGCCGCCAGGCTGCAGCCCAGCCCCACGGCCGGACCGTTCACGGCGGCGACGATGGGAACCGGCACCGCGGTCATCGCCTCCACGATGTCGATCCCCTCGGCCATGATCCGGGCGCGCAGGTCGAGGTCCTCGGTCATCCGCTGCAGCAGGTCCAGGTCCCCGCCGCCGGAGAACGCCCGACCGTTGCCGGTCAGCACGACGGCACGGACGTCGGGATCGGCCGACAGCCGTGGCCACACCGCCGCGAGCGCGCCGTGCAGCGCCTCGTCCGTGGCGTTCAAAGAGTCGGGCCGGTTCAGCGTCACCACCGCGATCCCGTCGTCGACCTCGACCAGCAGCTCGTCACCCACCGTCGCCCCCTGCTCCCCCGTCGAACGCTCAGCCATCGGCCCGGACCTGGTCGCGCAGCGCCGGCACGATCGGAGGCGCCTGCTTCCAGTTCGGCACGCCGTCCTCCTCCTGCGCGATCGGGTAGCCGTTCTCGTGCACCTGGGCCCAGTGCGAGTGGTTCAGCTCGTGGAGCGTGAAACAGGCGTTGAGCGCGTTGTAGAAGCCCATGTTGTCGACGCTCTGGTTCACCGCCTCCTTGATGAGCAGCGCTGCCATCGTGGGCGTGTCGGCGATGCGGCGGGCGAACTCCAGCGTGCGGTCCGCCAGCTCGTCGGGCGGGAACACCTTGGACACCATCCCGAGCTGGTACGCCTCGTCGACCGACAGGGAGTCGCCGGTGAGCAGCAGCTCCTTGGCCTTGCGCGGTCCGAACTCCCACGGGTGGGCGAAGTACTCGACGCCGCACATGCCGAGCCGGGTCCCGACCACGTCGGCGAAGACCACGTCGTCGGACGCCACGATCAGGTCGCACGCCCACATGAGCATGAGCCCCGCCGCGTACACCGGCCCGTGCACCTGGGCGATCGTGATCTTGCGCAGGTTGCGCCACCGCCGGGTGTTCTCGAAGTAGTGGTGCCACTCCTGGAGCATCAGGCGCTCGGCGCCGGTCCGGGTGCCGCCGTTCTCCTGCCAGGAGGGGTGCGACTGCATCTCGTCGAGCGACACCTTGGAGCCCAGGTCGTGGCCAGAGGTGAACATCGGGCCGGCGCCGCCCAGGATCACCACTCGGACCTCGTCGTCCGCCTCGGCCCGGAGGAAGGCGTCGTTCAGCTCGACGAGCATCCCCCGGTTCTGCGCGTTCCGCGCCTCGGGCCGGTTCAGCAGGATCCGCACGATGCGGCCCTCGTCGAGCGGCTCGTACAGGACGTACTCGTAGTCGGACATGCTCGGGTTCTCCGTGTTCTCGGTCGGGTCGTTCGGGAAGATCGGACGGTCGGGTCGTTCGGGAAGATCGGTCGTTCGGAAGGTCGGTCGTTCGGAAGGTGGGTCGGGCCGGCCAGGAGAGCACGGCCAGGAGAGGTCGGAGTGTTGGGTCGTCGTGGGGCCCCTCAGCCGGTCCTCACCGGCAGCCGCTCCCAGCCCCGCACGTGCGCGGTGTGCGCCTGCTTGGCGTGGTCCCAGTCGACGTCCCACTCGGGCCAGCGGTCCAGGACCTCGTCGAGCGCCACGCGTCCCTCGACACGCGCCAGCGCGGCGCCCAGGCAGAAGTGGATGCCGTGACCGAAGCTCAGGTGGCTGCGCTGCTCCCGGTGGATGTCGAAGCGGTCGCCGTCGGCGAACTCGCGGTCGTCGCGGTTGGCCGAGCCGTTGAGCAGCACGAACACCTCGCCGGCCGGGATCTCCTGGCCGTACCACTCGACGTCCCGCGAGCTCACACGGGCCTGCACCGGGGACGGCGCCTCGAACCGCAGGATCTCCTCGATGGCCGGCGCGACGAGCGACCGGTCCTCGACGATCTGTCGCCGCTGGTCCGGGTGCTCGGCCAGCAGCGTGCCGGTCCAGCCGATGAGCCGGGTGGCGGTCTCGTTGCCGGCCCCGGCGATCATCACGATGTAGAGCAGCACCTCGTCGCGGGTGAGCGTGCGGACGGTGCCGTTCTCGTCGGTGAACTCGGTGTGGATGAGCTCGCTCATCAGGTCGTCGGTCGGGTTCGCCATCCGCTCGTCGACGTACGGGCTGAAGTCGACGCCGCCGAACGGACCGTCCTCGTGGGACCCCTCGAGCGACAGCGCCGCGTCCATGCGGTCGCGGATCTCCTCCTGGTCCGACTCGGGGATGCCGAGGAGCATGCCGATCGTCCGCATGGGCATCTGCGCGCCCAGATCCGCGATGAAGTCGAATCCGCCGGAGCCCACGAGCGGGTCCAGGCTGCGGGCGCAGAATGCCCGCACCTGGCCCTCGAGCGCGTTCATGCGCCGGGGAGTGAAGACCCGGGAGAGCAGGCCGCGGTGCACGTCGTGCACCGGCGGGTCCTCCATGAGGATGATCCCGGCGGGGACCTCGATGCCCGCCTGGATGATGTCGAGCGTCGAGCCCTGGCCCGACCGGTACGTGTCCCAGTCCCGCATGGCCTCCTGGACATCCGCGAAGCGGCTCAGCGCCCAGAATTCGTGGCGCTCGTTGTGCCAGAGCGGCGCCTCCTCCCTCAGCCGACGCCACACGGGGTAGGGGTCGCGGTCGAGCTCGATGTCGAAGGGGTCGTAGTAGAGCTCGGGCGGATCCAGAGTGGTCACTGTCCCCTCCTGCTCGGGGCTCGCCCGTTCAGGGCTCGCCTGCTCGCAGCGCGACCGCTCGGGCCGGGGCCAGGCCCGGGACGGACCACCCCACTCGCCCCGCGTCCCGATCGACGGTCCCCCGGCACGGCATCCCCACCGTGCCCGCTGCGACGCCGCGCCGACCATAACACCGGCACTTCGCAGTTCCTGATGCCGACGTCGACGTCGGTGATCGTCCCCGCGCTCGATCCGATCGCGAGCGTCCTCGCCCGCCCGCTCACGCCGCGCCGTCCCGTCGCCTGCTCGTCCGCCGCCCGTCAGCCGATGTGGACCGGAAGCGTCTCCCAGCCCCGCATCGTCGACGTGTAGACGCGCCGCGCCGCGTCGTCGTCGACCTCCCAGTCGGGGAAGCGGGCCAGCACCTCCTCCATGGCGATCCGTCCCTCGAGTCGGGCCAGCGAGGCACCCAGGCAGAAGTGCGCCCCGTGCCCGAAGGTCAGGTGCGTGCCGTCGGTGCGGTGGATGTCGAAGCGGTCCGGATCGGCGAACCGCCTCGGGTCCCGGTTGCCCGCCGCCACGACCAGCAGGAGCGCGCTGCCGGCCGGCACCGTCCGTCCGTGCAGCTCCACGTCCACGTTGACGTAGCGGGCGATGCTCGCGCCGGTCGGCTCGTAGCGCAGGACCTCGTCCACCACGTTCGGGAGCAG
>JAEXGP010000011.1 GCA_023450775.1 Actinomycetes bacterium
ACCCGGCACCGAGCCCTTCACGAACACCACGATCGGCGTGGTGGCGACGAACGCCCGGATGGACAAGATGGGCTGCCACCACGTGGCCCGCGGTGCCCACGACGGCCTGGCCCGGGCGATCACGCCGCCGCACACCCACGCGGACGGCGACGCCTTCGTGGCCGTCACGACCGGCCGGGTGGACGCACCGCTGGAGCTGGTGCGGGCGCACGCGGTCGAGGTCGTCGACCGGGCCATCCGGTCCGTGGCGGCGCTGTCGGATCCGGTCGGTCCCGCCGACGGCACCGGCGTCCCGGGCGGCGCTGACGGGGACGACGCCGGGCGAAGTTAGGCTCGGAACGTGCCCGGGCCCTCCGACTCCTCCTCGCTCGACGCCGTCGCCGACCTCCGCGACCAGGCGCTCGGGTGCACCCGGTGCCGCCTCGCCGAGGGCCGCACGCAGGTGGTGTTCGGCATGGGCGACCCCCAGGCGGACCTGATGTTCGTCGGCGAGGGCCCCGGCGCGCAGGAGGATCTGCAGGGCCTGCCGTTCGTGGGCCGGTCCGGTCAGCTGCTCGACCGGCTCATGCTCGAGGAGATGGGCCTGACCCGCGACACCTGCTACATCGCCAACGTCGTCAAGTGCCGTCCGCCCGACAACCGCGACCCCAAGCCCGACGAGATCGCGTCGTGCCGGCCGTGGCTCGAGGCCCAGATCGACCTCATCCGGCCCCGGGTCATCGTCACGCTGGGCAACTTCTCCTCCAAGCTGCTGCTCGACACCAAGGAGGGGATCACCAAGCTGCGCGGGTCGGTGTACACCTACCGCGAGCGGCCCGACGGCGGCACCGTGCAGCTCGTCCCCACCTTCCATCCGGCCGCGGTCCTCCGCGGCGGCGGCGAGCCCATGGCCAAGATGCGCTCGGACCTGGTCCGGGCCAAGCAGGCGCTCGCCGCTGCCGGCACCTCGGGGGAGGCGGCCTCGTGACCGAGCGGAGCCCCGAGTTGATCGCCAGGACCGCCTCGGTGGACGAGACCCGCGACCTGGCCGCGGCGTTGGCGGAGCTCGCCCGTCCGTCGGACCTGCTGGTGCTCGTCGGCGACCTGGGTGCGGGCAAGACCGCGTTCACGCAGGGCTTCGGTCGGGGCCTCGGCATCGACGAGCAGATCACCAGCCCGACGTTCGCCCTGGTGCGCAGCTACACCGGCCGCCTCGACCTGTACCACCTGGACGTCTACCGGCTGGAGCAGGTGGCGGAGGCACTTGACCTGGGGCTGTCCGAGCTGCTCGACGACGGCTCGGTGACGATCATCGAGTGGGGCGACACGATCGCCCCCGTGCTGCCGCACGACTACCTCGAGGTGCACCTGCGCTTCGAGGAGGGCGACCGGGTGGACGCCCGCACGGTCGAGCTGCGTCCGGTGGGCGCCCGCTGGGCCGCGCGCGTCCGGGCCCTCGGCGCCGCGGTCTCGCCCTGGACGGGCGAGGGCGCCGGTGGTGACGTGGGCGAGGGCGGATCCGGAGCGGGGGACGACCAGTGCTGATCCTGGGCATCGAGACGGCGACCGTGCAGGCGGGCTGCGCCATCGGCGGCCACGAGGGCGTGCTCGCGTCCGCGCACTCCGCCAAGGGCAAGCGCCACGCCGAGAACCTCACGCCGGCGATCGAGTTCATCTGCCGTCAGGCCGACATCGAGCTGGACGAGATCGGCCTGGTGGCCGTGGACGTGGGCCCGGGCTTGTTCACCGGGCTGCGGGTCGGGGTGGCCACGGCCAAGGCGATCGCGTTCGGGCTGCGGGTGCCGATGATCGCCGTGTCGAGCCTGGACCTGCTGGCGTTCCCGGTGCGGTTCAGCAACCGGCTGATCGTGACCGCCATCGACGCCCGCCGCGGCGAGCTCTACTACGCCTTCTACCGGCAGGTCCCCGGCGGCGTGCAGCGGCTGGGCGACCACGAGCTCGGCTCGCCCGACGACCTGGCGTCGCAGCTGCTGGCCAGCCCCGACGAGATCCTGCTCGTCGGCGACGGCGCCATCCGCTACCGGGAGGCGTTCGAGGGCCTGGCCAAGGTGGAGCTCGTCGGCCGGGACCAGTGCCACCCGTCGGCCGAGGCCCTGGTGCAGCTCGCCCACGCCCGGGCGCTGCGCGAGGAGTTCGAGCGGCCCGACGAGATCGAGCCGATCTACCTCCGCCGGCCCGACGCCGAGATCAACTGGTCGGTGCGCGATGGCCGCTGAGCCCGCCGCCGCGCCCGGCCCGGCGAGCCCGGCCGAGGACGGTGTGGTCGTGGTCCCCATGCGCCGCCGCCACCTGCGCGGGGTGGTCGACATCGAGGAGCGGACCAACCACCGGCCCTGGTCGCTCACGCTGTTCCAGGGCGAGCTGCGCCAACCCACGTCGCGCCGCTACGTGGTGGCGCTCGACGGCTACCGCGTGGTCGGCTTCGCCGGACTCATGCTGACGGGCTTCGAGGGCCACATCACGAACGTGGCGGTCGACCCCGACGCCCGGCGTCGACACATCGCCACCCGCATGCTGCTGGTGCTCTTCCGGGAGGCGATCGCGCTCGGGCTCGAGGACCTCACGCTGGAGGTCCGGGTGACCAACCGGGCGGCACAGGAGCTGTACCGCCGGTTCGGGTTCGTGCCCGGCGGCGTGCGGCCCAACTACTACAGCGACATCAAGGAGGACGCCCTCATCATGTGGGCCCATGGCATCGGGACCGACGAGGGTGCGGCCCGGCTGGACGAGCTGACGTCGTCGCTGCCGGTGGCGCTGCACGAGCTGGTGGTCGACCGTGCCGGGTGACGCCGCCGATCGGGCGGCCGCCGACCGGCTGGTGCACGGCGCCGCCGCGGGGTCCGACGCGCTGATCCTGGGGATCGAGACGTCGTGCGACGAGACGGCCGCCGCGTGCGTGCGGGGCGGCAGCGACGTGCTGTCGTCGGTGGTGAGCTCGCAGGTGGACCTCCACGCCAAGTACGGCGGGGTGGTGCCCGAGATCGCGAGCCGCGCCCACAACGAGCTGATCATCCCGGTGGTCGCCCGTGCCATGGTCGAGGCGGGCGTGGACGGCCAGCGCATCGACGCCGTGGCCGCCACGACCGGACCGGGCCTGATCGGCGCGCTGCTCGTCGGCGTCTCGGCCGCCAAGGCGCTCGCGCTGACCTGGGACGTGCCGTTCGTGTCGGTCAACCACCTCGAGGCGCACCTGTACGCGGCGCTGCTCGAGGACCCGGCCATCCAGCTGCCCATGGTCGTGCTGCTCGTCTCGGGCGGCCACACCATGCTCGTGCTCATGGAGGACCACGGCCGGTACCGCATCCTCGGCCAGACGCTCGACGACGCCGCGGGCGAGGCCTTCGACAAGGTGGCCCGCTTCCTGGGCCTGGGGTACCCGGGCGGTCCCGCGATCGACCGGGAGGCGATGTCGGGCGATCCCGAGGCCATCCGCTTCCCGCGTTCGATGATCGACGACGGCCTGGACTTCTCGTTCAGCGGTCTGAAGACCGCGGTCGTGAACCACGTGCGGGCCAATCCCGACGTCTCCACCCCCGACGTGGCCGCGAGCTTCCAGGCCGCGGTCGTCGACGTGCTCGTCACCAAGGCCCGTCGAGCGGCCCGGGAGACCGGCGCCAGCGCGCTGGCGATCGGCGGCGGCGTGGCGGCCAACTCGCTGCTGCGCGAGCAGTTCCTGACCGCCTGCACCGACGACGGGCTGCACGCGTTCCTGCCGAGCCGGGCCATGTGCACCGACAACGCCGCGATGATCGCCTCGGCCGGGTGGTACCGGCTGCGTGACGACGGCCCGTCGCCGCTGAGCACCGGCGCAGACCCCAACCTGCGGCTCGCGAGCCACCGCTGAGCCGGGAGCAGGTCGTGGGGGAGACCGGCGCCTCGTCAGGGCCCGACGCCGGATCGGCGGGCTCTGCCGAGTGGGCGGGTCGCTTCGAGCAGCAGGCGGTGAGCTGCACCGACCTGGGC
>JAEXGP010000017.1 GCA_023450775.1 Actinomycetes bacterium
GGCCGGGTCGGGGGTGGACGTGCGGGTCGCGCTCGGCGGCGAGCTCCGTCCCGGCGGCCTGGCGACGGTGACGGTGACCGGTCGGCCGACCTCGCTCCCGATCGTCGGCGTGGTCCTGGCCGGCGTCGAGCTGCGGGAACGCCTGGTCGTGCGCGTCGAGGGACCGTGACCAGCCCGGGCGGGGCGAGTGCGACCGGGCGACGCGCTCAGGAGGCCGGTCGGGCCGACGGCGCCTCGTCGGCCGCGGCCACACCCAGCGTGGCGGCGAGCAGGCGGACGGCACCCGCCTTGGCGAGCGGCTCGTTGCCGTTGCCGCACTTCGGTGACTGCACGCAGCTGGGGCACCCGTCGTCGCACCCGCACGCGCGGATGACGTCGAGCGTGGCGGCCAGGTGCCGGTCCGACGCCTCGAACGCCAGCTCGGCGATGCCGGCGCCGCCCTCGTGCGCGTCGTGGATGAACACGGTGGGCATGCCGGTGTCGGACAGCCATGCGGTGGAGACGCCGCCCACGTCCCAGCGGTCGCAGATGGTGAACAGGGGAAGGATGCCGATGGCGGCGTGCTCGAGCGCGTGCAGCGCGCCCGGCAGCTCCCGGTCGCCGACCTCGGCCCGACCGACCAGCTCGTCGGAGAACGTGTACCAGACGGCCCGGGTGACGAGCTGCGAGGGCGGCAGATCGAGGGGCGCGCGGTCGAGCACCTCGTGGGTGCGCACGCTGCGCGTCTGGTAGCCGACCACCTGGGTGGTGACCTCCACCGAGCCGAGCGCCAGCGCGGCCGCACCGACCTGTCCGCCATCGGACTGCTCCAGGACCCGGATCGAGGTCTCGGACCGCGTGCGCGTGTACACGGACCCGTCGGCCGGCTCGACGATCGCGGTTCGGGCGTCGAGGTCCAGGTCGAGCACGGTCCACGGCCGGCCCTGGTGCAGGTAGACCGCGCCCGGGTGGACCACGGCCGCGGCCCGGGACGCCTCCACCGTGCCGATGAGCTGGTCCTCGGTGTCGCGGATGCGCAGCTCGCCCCGGGAGGCCGAGCGCAGCCCGATGGTGGGTGCCGGCAGGCCCCGACCCGTCCACACGACGACGCGACCGCCCTTCCTGCGCCGCACCGACGCACGGTCGCTGAGCACCAGCCGGCGGACGCCTTCGTCGAGCTGCTCGGGCCACAGGTCCTCGTCCGCGCGGCTCAGCGCCTGCTCCTGCGCTGCGCAGGCCAGGTGCGGCACGTAGACGAACGGGTTGTCGGGGTTGATCACCGCCGGCTCGGGGCTGCGGCCGAACAGCTCGTGGGGGTTGCGGACCATCCACTGGTCCAGCTGGTCCTGCCCGGCGATCAGCACGGCGAGCGACGGCCGCCGCTCCCGCCCGCCGCGCCCCACCTGCTGCCAGAACGAGGCGATCGTGCCCGGGTAGCCGCTGAGCACCACGGCATCGAGGCCACCCACGTCCACGCCGAGCTCGAGCGCGCTCGTGGCCACCACGCAGCGCAGCCGTCCGCTGAACAGCTCGTCCTCGATCTCGCGCCGCTCCTCGGCCAGGTAGCCGGCGCGGTAGGACCGCACGGTGGGGGCCAGCTCGTCGGGCAGGCGGTGCCGGATCTCGGATGCGACGAGCTCGGTGGCCCGTCGCGACCGGCAGAACACGAGCGTCCGCAGACCGGCGGCGACCAGCCGGGCGGCGGCCGAGGCGGACTCGGCGTGCACCGACCACCGGCGGTCGACCGCACCGCTCGCCGCCTCGATCTCCTCGAGGTCCTCCAGGTCGTCCTCGATGTCGTCGTCCTCGGTGCCGTCGCCGGCGCCCGTGTCGGCAGGAGCGCCATCGCCCGGAGCGGGCGCGCCGTCGGGCGGGAGGGCGCCGACGAGCTCGGCCTCGGGGTTCCAGAGCACGACCGTGCGCGTGCCCGACGGCGAGCCGTCGACGGTGACCGCCTGCACGTCCAGGCCGCACAGCTCCGACGCCAGCCGGGCCGGGTCGCCGATCGTCGCCGAGGTGAAGACGAAGCGCGGCGAGCCGCCGTAGGTCTCCGAGAGGCGCCGCAACCGACGCAGGACCTGCGCGGTGTGGGTGCCGAACACCCCGCGCAGCACGTGGAGCTCGTCGACGACGACCAGTTCCAGACGGTGCAGGAACGACGCCCATCGCCCGTGGTTGGGGAGGATGCCGTGGTGGAGCATCTCGGGGTTGGTCAGCAGGATGTCGGCGTTGGCCCGCACCCACGTCCGCTCCTCGGGGGTGCAGTCCCCGTCGTAGGTGGCGGCGACCACGCCGGGCAGGTCCCAGCCCACGAGCGTGCGCAGCTGGTCCTGGGCCAGCGCCTTGGTGGGGAACACCATGAGCGTGGTGGCGCCGCGCTCCAGCGCCGCCTCGACGGCCGGCACCTGGTAGCAGAGCGACTTGCCCGACGCCGTGGGCGTGGCCAGCACGACCGACCGCCCGTCGCGCACCAGGTCGATCGCCCGGGCCTGGTGCGACCACAGCGGCACGTCGCCGAGGCGGGCCTCGAGCTCGGGGTGCAGCGGGCGCTCGGTGGTGGCGAGCCGGGCGGGCCGGCCGCCGAGCCGCTCCACGTGGACCACGCGCGGATCGAGCGACCACTCCGCCACCAGTGCGTCGATCCGGTCCTGGTCCAGCTCCGACGCGTCGATGGTGGCCGGATCGAGGGCGGCAGGGTCGATGGTGGCCGGATCGGTGGCGCGCTCGTCGGTGGGGTCGTCCGAAGGCTGGTGATCGGGCGCGTCGGTGTGAGGGGCGGCCATCGCGCCAGGAACGCTACGCCGCCGCTCTGACGGTCCCCCGGCACCCGGCGCGCCGGTCGACGACCTGGTCGCGCCGGGCCGTGGCGCCCTGAGGGGCGCCGGTAGCGTGGTGCGGTGCTGTTCGACGTGCGGGTGCTGCCGGTGGGGGACTGGGACGTCCTGTCCGTGGTCGGCGACCTGGACCTGGCCACGCTGCCGGCGCTGCGCCAGGTGTTCGACCGGATCGAGGCGTCGGATGCCGCCGTGGATCTGAGCGGCGTCGACTACGTCGACCCGGTGACGCTCGGCGCGCTCCTGGTCGGGTCGCTGCGCGCCGGCCGTTCGGGCGGCCGGTTCGCGGTCGTCTGCCCGCCGGGCCCGGCGAGGGACCTGCTGGCCGAGACCGGCGTGGACCGCATCCTCACCGTCGTCGACGACCAGACCGCTCTGCCCTGACCGGCCGCTGGCGCCCACATCGGACCCTCCGGCGCGGTCCGTTCCTTCAGTCGGTGTGGCGGGCGAGCTCCTGGCGGGCGACCTGGCGGCGGTGCACCTCGTCGGGGCCGTCGGCGAAGCGCAGCGTGCGCAGCCCCGCGTACATCTGAGCCAGCGGGAAGTCGTCGGACACGCCGCCGCCGCCGTGGGCCTGGATCGCCCGGTCGACCACGCGCAGCGCCATGTTGGGGGCCACGACCTTGATCGCCGAGATCTCGATCGCCGCGCCCTTCGAGCCGACGGTGTCCATCAGGTAGGCCGCCTTCAGCGTGAGCAGGCGGGCCTGCTCGATCTCGATGCGGGAGTCCGCGATCCACTCGCGCACCACGCCTTGGTCGGCGAGCGGCTTGCCGAAGGCCACGCGGTCGGTCACACGCCGGCACATCAGGTCGAGCGCCCGCTCGGCGATGCCGATGCAGCGCATGCAGTGGTGGATGCGGCCCGGACCGAGTCGGGCCTGGGCGATCGCGAACCCGGAGCCCTCCTCCGACAGCAGGTTCGACACCGGCACGCGGACGTCGTCGAACTCCAGCTCGCAATGGCCCTCGCGGTCGTTGTAGCCGAACACCGGCAGGTCCCGGACCCGCGTGAGGCCGGGCGTGTCCATGGGGACGAGGACCATCGACTGCTGCAGGTGCCGCGGCGCGTCCGGGTCGGTCTTGCCCATGACGATGAGGATCTTGCAGCGGTCCGAGGCCGCGCCCGAGATCCACCACTTGCGGCCGTTGAGCACGTAGTCGTCGCCGTCGCGCTCGATCCGGAGCTGGATGTTGGTGGCGTCCGACGATGCGACGTCGGGCTCGGTCATGGCGAACGCCGAACGGATCTCACCCTCGAGCAGCGGCACCAGCCACTGCTCCTGCTGCTCGGGCGTGCCGAAGAGCGACAGCACCTCCATGTTCCCCGTGTCGGGCGCTGCGCAGTTGAGGGCCTCGGGGGCCAGGGCGGAGGACCGCCCGGTGATCTCGGCCAGGTAGGCGTAGTCGAGGTTCGGCAGCGGGTCGGGCGTCCACTCCGTCCGGTGCGGCAGGAAGAGGTTCCAGAGACCGCGCTCACGGGCGGCGGTCTTCAACTCCTCGACGATCGGCGGGTGGAAGTGGGGGTCGCCGGAGGCCGCCATCTGCTCCCGGTACACCGGCTCGGCCGGGTACACGTGGCTGTCCATGAACTCGAGCAACCGGTCCCGGAGCTCCTTGCCACGATCCGATGGTTCGAGGTTCATCCGCCGTCCTCACGTCGCTGTGGTGCCGGTCGGAGCGCCTCCGGCCGGGCCCGCCGGGCGCTCCGGAGGGCCGTTCGCACCCTAGACCCGCGCTGGTGCCGGACCGCCCGGCGACCACCTCCCGGGGACCGCACCCCGGTGGAGGGTGGTTGACAATCGGTCCGCCGGGAGTGTCATGTACCTCGCCGTGGGCAGTCCCCTGGTCATCGTGGAGTCGCCGGCCAAGGCCCGGACCATCGCCGGGTACCTCGGCGACGACTACGTCGTCGAGTCGTCGATCGGACACATCCGGGATCTGCCGCGCAACGCCGCCGACGTGCCCAAGGAGTACAAGGGCCAGCCGTGGGCCCGGCTGGGCGTCGACACCGACAACCACTTCAAGCCGCTCTACATCGTCTCGCCGGAGAAGAAGGACCACGTCCGGCACCTGAAGGCAGCGCTGAAGGACGCCGACGAGCTCTATCTCGCGACCGATGAGGACCGCGAGGGAGAGGCCATCGCCTGGCACCTGCTCGAGGTGCTCAACCCGCGGGTGCCGGTCCGGCGGATGGTGTTCCACGAGATCACCCCCGAGGCGATCCGCCACGCCATCGAGAACCCCCGCGAGCTGGATCGCCGGCTGGTGGACGCGCAGGAGACGCGGCGGATCCTCGACCGTCTCGTCGGCTACGAGGTCTCGCCGGTCCTCTGGAAGAAGGTCAACCGGGGTCTGTCGGCCGGGCGCGTCCAGTCGGTCGCCACGCGGGTCGTCGTCGAGCGCGAGCGGGAGCGGATGGCGTTCCGCGCCGGGTCCTGGTGGGACCTGCAGGCCACGTTCCGCCATGTGGACGAGGCCAAGGACCAGACGCCGTTCCCGGCCACGCTGGTGGAGCTGGGCGGTCGCCGGCTGGCCACCGGCAAGGACTTCGCGCAGGACGGCCAGCTCACGCCCTCCGCCCGGAGCGCGGACGTGGTGCTGCTCGAGGAGGCCACCGCCGGTGCGGTGAAGGACGCGCTCGCCGACCGGCCGGTCGACGTCCGCTCGGTCGAGCGCAAGCCCTACACGCGCAAGCCGTCGCCGCCGTTCATGACCTCGACCCTCCAGCAGGAGGCGGGCCGGAAGCTGCGCATGTCGGCGTCGATGGCCATGTCGACCGCGCAGCGGCTCTACGAGAACGGCTACATCACCTACATGCGGACCGACTCGACGACGCTGTCGGACGCCGCGCTCGACGCCGCCCGTCGTCAGATCCGGGAGAAGTACGGCGAGGAGTACCTGCCGGACGCGCCGCGCCGGTACGCCAACAAGGTGAAGAACGCCCAGGAGGCGCACGAGGCCATCCGCCCCGCCGGCGACTCGTTCCGCACGCCGGACCAGGTCAAGGGCGAGCTGGCCAACGCCGAGTTCCGCCTCTACGAGATGATCTGGCAGCGCACGGTGGCGTCGCAGATGAACGACGCCCGCGGCGAGTCGGTCCAGGTCCGCCTGGGCACCACCACGTCGCCCGTCGCGCTGGGCGACGCACCGGCGGCCGAGCACGACGTCGTGTTCGCGGCCTCGGGCCGCACGATCCTGTTCCCGGGCTTCCTGCGGGCCTACGTGGAGGGAAGCGACGATCCCGACGCCGCGCTCGACGACCAGGAGCGCCTCCTGCCCGACATGGCGGAGGGCGACGCCGTCCGCGCGGACGAGCTCGACGTCGCGGGCCACGAGACGCAACCACCCGCCCGCTACACCGAGGCCTCGCTGGTCAAGCGCCTGGAGGAGCTGGGCGTGGGCCGCCCCTCGACGTACGCCTCGACGATCTCGACCATCCAGGACCGGGGCTACGTGTGGAAGAAGGGCTCGGCGCTCGTGCCGAGCTTCACCGCCTTCGCCGTGGTCACGCTGCTCGAGCAGCACTTCCCCACGCTGGTCGACTACGCGTTCACGGCCGCCATGGAGGAGGACCTCGACCGCATCGCCGCGGGGTCCGAGGACATGGAGCCGTGGCTCACTCGCTTCTACTTCGGCGCCGCCGGGGCGGCCGGGGCGAACGGCGACGACGGGCCGGCGCCGGCCGCGTCGGCGAGCGGCGACGGACTCGCCCTCAAGCGCCTGGTCGAGGACCTCGGGGACATCGACGCCCGCGCCGTGAACTCCATCCCGCTCGGGGCGGACGCCGACGGCGTGCCGATCGTCGCCCGCGTCGGCAGGTACGGCCCGTACCTGGAGCGGGGCTCCGGCGACGACGTGGAGCGCGCGTCGATCCCCGACGACACGCCCCCCGACGAGCTGACGCCCGAACGTGCGGTCGAGCTGCTCGAGGCGCCGTCGGGCGACCGGGACCTGGGCACGCATCCGACCACGGGGCTGGTCGTCCACCTGAAGGCGGGCCGGTTCGGGCCCTACATCCAGGAGGGCGAGCACGACGACGAGACTGGCCTCAAGCCGCGGACGGCGTCGCTCTTCCAGTCCATGGACCCGGCCACGGTCACGCTCGAGGACGTGCTCCCGCTCCTGGAGCTGCCCCGCGAGGTCGGCGCCGACCCGTCCGACGGCCAGGTGATCACCACCCAGAACGGGCGCTACGGGCCGTACCTGAAGAAGGGCAACGACTCCCGGTCGCTCGAGTCCGAGGAGCAGATCCTCACGCTGACGTTGGACGAGGCGCTCGCGATCCTGGCCCAGCCCAAGCGCCGTCGCGGCCAGGCGGCGCCCAAGCCGCCGCTCAAGGAGCTCGGGCCGGATCCCGACACCGAGCGACCGATCGTGGTGAAGGACGGCCGCTTCGGGCCCTACGTCACCGACGGCGAGACGAACGCCAGCCTCCGCAAGGGCGACTCGGTCGAGGAGCTCACCATGGACCGGGCGCTCGAGCTGCTGGCCGAGCGCCGTGCCCGCGGGCCCGCCAAGAAGAAGGCCAAGAAGAAGGCGCCGGCCAAGAAGAAGGCCACTGCCAAGAAGAGCGCGGCGAAGAAGAAGAGCACCGCCAAGAAGAAGGCCACCGCCAAGAAGAGCACCGCCAAGAAGGCTGCCGCCGCAGCCCCGGACGACGGCGAGGGCGCCGCATCAGCACCACCGCCGGACGGCGGTGAGTGACCTGACCGCGCCAGGGGACGCCGTCCCCGGCGCCGACCCGCCCTCCGGGTGGGTCGAGCGGGTCTTCATCACCCGGCGCTTCTTCGCCCTCTTCAACGTCCAGGTCATCTCCGCCCTCGGCGACTGGGTCGGCTTCTTCGCGATCACATCGCTCGCCGCGTCGATCTCCACCCAGCCCGAGGCGGCCATCGCCCTCGTGACCACCGCACGCGTGGCGCCGGGCATCTTCCTGGCGCCGTTCATCGGCGTGATGGTCGACCGCTTCGACCGCAAGAAGATCATGGTGGTCAGTGACATCGCCCGGGCCGGTGTGTTCCTGCTGCTCCCGCTCGTGCAGACCGTGCCCGGCCTGATCGTCGCCAGCTTCATCCTGGAGATGTTCACGCTGGCGTGGTCGCCGGCCAAGGAGGCGACGGTGCCGGCCGTCGTGCCGGCCGACCGGCTCACCACCGCCAACTCCCTCGGCCTCGTCGCGGCCTACGCGACCATGCCGATCGCCGGGCCGATCCAGTACCTGCTCAAGGTGCTCAACGACCACCTGGCCGAGATCTCGTTCCTGGGCTTCCTGGGCCTGAACCGCGAGCTGGGCGACACGCAGACGCTCGCCTTCTACTTCGACTCGCTGTCGTTCCTGGCGTCCGCGCTGATCATCTCCCGGTTCGTCTACCGAGGGCTGCCGTCGACCTCCGCAGCGGCACGCGAGGCCCGCGCGGCCGCGGCGGCCGAGGCCGACGGCACGGCGTCGTCCACGCTGCGCGAGGCCGAGGCGGAGGAGCGATCGAGCGTCCGGCGCGCCATCGACGACATGCGGGAGGGCCTGCAGTTCATCGGGGCCAACCCGATCGTGCGCGGGGTGATCCTGGGCCTGGCCACCGGCCTGGTCGGCGGCGCCATGCTCGTGCCCCTCGGGCCGACGTTCGCCCGGTTCGTGATCGGCAACGCCGACACGTTTCCGCTCTTCATCACGGCGCTCGGGATCGGCGTCGCCACCGGCGTGGTCGCGCTGACCGCGCTGCAGAAGCGGCTCCCCAAGGAGCAGGCCTTCCCGATCCTGGTGTTCGGCGGCGGCGTGTCGCTGTTCTTCGGCGTGTCGATGTCGACGTTCTGGTTGGCGGCGCTCGGCATCTTCGGCCTCGGCGCCTGCGCCGGTGCCGTCTACGTGCTCGGCTTCACGCTGCTGCAGGAGCACACCGACGACGAGCTGCGCGGCCGCATCTTCGCCACCATGCTCACGCTGGTCCGGGCGTGCGTGCTGATGGCGCTCGTGATCGGTCCGGTGCTCGCCACCGTCTTCAACGGCTTCGCCCGCTCCGCGACCGGCGACCAGGAGGGCGTGCCGGTGCTCGACGTCTTCGGGTTCGACCTGGCGATCCCCGGTGTGCGGCTGACCCTGTGGCTCGCGGCGCTGATCCTGTGCGCGGCCGGCGTGATCGCGAGCCGCTCCATGAAGATCGGCCTGCGCGCCAACCTCCGCGACGGCATCCGCCAGGCGATCGGACCGAGCGGCGAGGACCGCTCCCGCGGCAACCACCCCACCGCGCTGCCGCCGGCACCCGGACCCGGGACGGAGCCACCCACCGCGCCGATGCCGGCACCCGGCGGACCGCCGCCGTTCAGCGGGACCCCGCCGCCTCCGGTGCCGCCGGCACCGGCGTCCGACGCCGCTCCGCCCGACGT
>JAEXGP010000110.1 GCA_023450775.1 Actinomycetes bacterium
TCGTGCGGGAGGTCGTCGGGTGGCTCCGACGCGCCGGGCAGCGGGTGATCGACCTGGACGGCCTGGCCGCCGACGGCGCGCTCGCCACGGTGCTCGCCCCCTACGAGATCGAGCGGGTCGGGGCACCGTTCGCGCGCCTCCCCGACGACCCCGCCGCCTACCTGGCCGAGCGCCCGGGCCGGCTGCGCTCGACGGTCAAGCGGACCCGCAAGCGGATCACCGGCGCCGGCGTCGAGGTGCGCCGTGTCCCGGCCGGCGACGCGGGGCAGGCGCTGGACGCGCTGGCACGGTTGCACGACCACCGCTGGTCCGACTCGTCCAGCTTCCTGGACGCGTGGGAGCGGTTCGCCCGGGCCGCCGCAACCGGCATGTCCGACGGCTCGGTCGTGGTGCACGAGGCGGTCGGTCCCGACGGCGAGGTCATCGCCACGGAGCTCGACCTCCGGGCCGGGCGGTCGCTCGCCTTCTACCAGGCGGGGCGCAGCACCGACCACGAGTGGCGCGGCGCCGGTTCGGTGGTGAAGGCCGACGTGGTCGCCTGGGCGATCGGCGAGGGGCTCGACGAGTACGACCTGCTGCGGGGCGACGAGTCCTACAAGGCCGACTGGGCCACCGAGCGCCGCGAGGTGGTGCGGGTGCGGTTCGGCTCGGGCACCGCGGGGCGAGCGGTGGCGGCCGCGGCCCGGGCCTGGCGCCGGACCCGGGAGGTGCAGGCCGGCCTGGCCGAACGCCGGGCCCAGCGGTCGGAGGTGCCGACCGACGAATCGCCCGGCCCGGACGGCGTCGCGGACCGAGCCGGAGCCTGAGCCTGGGACTCCAGCCCCGGGCCTCAGCGGCCGCGGAGCTTGGCGACCAGGTCGAGCAGCTCGGCGCGGGCCGGCGCGTAGACCGCCAGGGCGACGAGGCCGCCGAGGACGCCGGCGCCCGTGATCGCGAACAGCGACAGGGCACCCTCCTGCGTGGCCAGCCGGACGGGCAGGGCGAACAGGACGATCCCGGCCGTGACGACCACGCCGGGGAGCAGGCACTGCAGCGCAGCGGCGGTCGGGGCCGAGATCATGTGGTCGACGATGAGCTGGCGGGCGCCGACGAACACCACCTGGATGGCGAGGTGGACCACGGCGACCCAGACGATGCCGTGCGGCGACACGAACCACATGGTCACGAGCATCGTGGGCACCATCACGGCGTTCAGCCGCAGCAGGACGCCCGGTCGGTTCATCGCCATCAGGAGGTCGCCGGTCGCGAAGCCCAGGCCCGTGACCGCACCGGCGATCGAGATGACCTCCATGGTCTGGATGCCGGCCATGTCCTGCGTGCCGTAGAAGACGGTGAAGGCGTCGCGGGCGATCAGTGCCAGGCCGACGCCGACCGGGAACGAGAAGAGGGCGACGATGCGCAGCGCCTTGTACATGCCGTCGCGCATGGCCTGCTCGCCCTCGGCGCGGATCCGGGAGTACATCGGGAACAGCACGGCGGACAGGCCGTTCAGCTGGGCGCCCATCACGAACTCGGGCAGACGGAACGCCTGGTAGTAGCTGGCGTACTGGTCGTGGCGGCGGTTGCCGACGATGAAGTAGTCGCCGTTCAGCGCGAGCAGGCCCAGGAACCGGTTCCCCGCCACCCGCCAGGCGTAGGCGAACAGCTGCTTCACCGTGGTCGTGTCCCACGCGAACGTGGGCCGGAACCGCAGGACGAGCCAGGTGCCGACCAGGGCGACCGAGTAGGCGGCGAACAGGCCGAACACGATCGACCACGCGCCGAAGCCGGCGATCGCCAGCCCGAGCGTGACCACGAAGCGGCTCAGGTCGCGCGCCACCTCCACCACCGCGCGCCGGCGGAAGTCCATGTTCCGCATGAACAGCGACCACGGCACGGTGGTGAGCGCGGACAGCAGCACGATGATCGTCAGGCACCGGAACTCGGCCACGTAGCCGGACTGCTGGAAGTAGTCGGCCACCACGGGCGCGATCGCGAACGCCACGACCGCCAGCACCACACCCAGGCCGACGTTGGCCGTGAAGGCCACCTGCACCCGCCGGGTGACGCCCTCCTCCTGCTCGTAGACGAGCGCCGCACCCATGCCCAGGTCGAGGGCGTTGTCGAAGTAGAAGGTGATGAGCATCAGCGTGACCATCACCGCGTAGTCCGCGGGGTCCAGGACCCGGGCCAGGACCGCGGCGAGTATCAGCGCCGAGACGTAGCGCGTGAAGATGCCGACGTTCGCCCACAGGAACCCGCGGCTCGCGGTGGTCCCGAGGGACTGCTCCTCCTCGCCGACGTCGCCGACGTCGCCGCCGGCGGCACCGCCCGTGCCCTGTTCGCCCATGCCGTTCAGATCGAGGCGCTCAGCGGCGCAGGACGACGACGCCGGCCGGGCCGGAGCTGAACGACCGCAGTGTGTCGCCGGCGGAGCGGGCATCGGTGAGGCTGGTCTGGCCCTCGGAGATCACCATGAGCGTGGCGTCCGCGAGGGACAGCAGCTGCGACGTCGGGACCGGGCCCGGCACCTTGGGACCGTTGATGATCACCACGTAGCGCCCGGCGAGCCCCTCGAGCACGCGGTGGAACGTGGAGCGCATCCGCAGGATGTTGCGGCTGCGGTCGACGCCGGCGCCCAGGAACCGCACCATGCCCTCGGGCGCCGCGATGCCGTCGAGCCCGCTCGGCAGCTGGGCGTCGGACAGCGTGAGCAGCGCCTTGTCGGGGTCCAGCTGGCCCGCCAGGCACTCGGAGAGCCCGGCCACGTCCTCGGCGTGGACCAGCCCGGTGAGCGTGCCGTACTCGAGGTCGGCGTCGATGAGCGCGACCGGCTGGCCGAAGCTCCGGGCCACCACGCAGGCGAGGGCCAGGGCGAGCGCCGAGCGGTCGACGCCGGTGTCGGCGCCGACGATGACCAGGCGGTGGATCGGCTCGTTGAGGCTCAGGCGCTCGACGGCCGAGATCACGCCGGCGACGGCGTCCTGCGGGTTGCCACCGCGGCCCGACAGCGCCGGCACCTTGACGAGGATCGGCAGGTCGATCGCGTCGGTGACGTCCTGCGCCGAGGCGACGACCGGCTTGCGCAGGTTGCGGAACAGGAAGATGAGGTACGGCACGAGGCCGCCGAGCAGGGCGCCGAACACGGCGGCGAACCACACCGGGAAGGTGGAGGTCGACTGCAGCGGCTTGGCGAACACCTCTTGGAAGATCGGGCCGGGGATGCGCTGCTCGGCGGGGATCTCGGCCTGGTTGCGGTCGAACACGCCGCGCATGGCCGGGATGACCTGGGCGCTGACGGCCTCGGACTCCTCGCGGTCGGGGCTGCTGACCACCACGTCCATGTAGGGCGACTCGGGCGAGCGGCGGGTGGAGATCATGCCGGCGATCTGGTCGATCGTCAGCGACAGGTCGCCGCGCCGCTTGACCTCGGCGGCCATGCCCTTGGACGACACCAGGCTCTCGAGGGCCCGGGACAGCACGTCGTTGTCGTTCGGGTTGGAGCCCGACAGCACGATGACCGATCGCGTGGTGTTGTAGACGGGCGGCTGCAGCGACACGAACACCGCGGCGACGATGGCCGTGATCACGGCGCTGACCACCACGACGATCACCTGGAACCGGGAGAGCCGCAGGACCGGACGCCGCTCGACGGGCGCGACGGGCTCGCCCGAGTAGCCGACGATGTCGCCCGAGGTTCGCATGGGTGTCATCTGAGCGAGCATCTCCTGATCACGGTGGCCCCGGCATCGTGTACCCACGACGGGGCGCCCCCAGCCCGAGCGTCCACTGTACAGAGCGCCCCCACCCGATCGGAATCGGTCGATCCCCCATCGCCGGCGCGCCCGCCGGACGGGCCGCCGGGGAGGGGCCGGTTTGGGTGGGGCGCCGCTCCGCCTCTATCGTGTCCCCCGCCATGGGTTCCCTGATCAAGAAGCGCCGTAAGCGCATGCGCAAGAAGAAGCACAAGAAGCTGCTGCGGCGTACCCGCCACCAGCGCCGCGCCCGCGGCAAGTAGCTCCCGGCGATCAGGCTCCCGGCCCCGGCTCCCCGTCCATCGACGGCGCGTCCGGGCGGAGCGTCCTGGCGACGACCCGGCCCGGTCCGGGATGTGCACCCTCGACGAACCACGTCGACCCGCTGCCCGCCAACCTCGGGCGCCGACCCGTCGCGCCCCAGAGCTCGTCGCGCCACGTGGCCAGCTCGGGCACCAGCGACAGGGCCGCGGGCTCCAGGTCGTTGCCGTGGTCGCCCTGCGGCCCGCCGAGCTCGTCCCAGCGCCGGTACACGAGCGGCGTCGAGCACTGCAGCGGCGGGGTGAGCAGCGTGAACGTGCGCTCGACGTACGGCAGCGGTTCGATCTCCTCGCCGATGCCCCGCACCCGGGCCCGGCCGCCCAGCAGGCAGAAGGTGACGTCCGCCCCCAGCTGCACGGCGCGGTGCGGGTCGCGCTCGCCCGCCCAGCGCAGCACCGC
>JAEXGP010000136.1 GCA_023450775.1 Actinomycetes bacterium
GCGCTGCGCACGGTGCGGAACAGCACCAGCTCCTCGGACTCGGTGAGCGTGGGGCTCTCGCCGGTCGTGCCGCACAGCACGAGGCCGTCCGAGCCGTTCTCGACGAGCCAGCTGGCCAGCTCGATCGCTGCGTCCAGGTCGAGCTCCCCCCGCTCGTCGAAGGGGGTGACCATGGCGGTGATGACGCGTCCGAAGGTCGCGGTCATGGGGTGTCTCCGTTCGTGGTGGGTCCGTCGGAGGACCCGATCGTGGTGGGGGTGTAGGCCGGGACGGGCTCGTGCTCCCGTGCGTGGCCGAGGACGGTGAGCAGGTGCTCGTGCAGCTCGAACCACACGCCGTGGTACGACGCACCGGTGGCACGTGCCAGCCACTCGGTGCGCCCGGCGACGACGTGGTCGTGGGCCTCCTGGAGGCGGGGACCGTAGGACCCGAACCGATCGAGCGCTCCGGCCAGCGCCGCGGTCACGGCGACGGCTCGGGGGTGCAGCTGCTCCAGGCGGGCCAGGACCGCGGCGTCGCGCGCCGGATCGGCGTGGTCGTTGGGGACGTGCTCGCCGTCCACCACCACGACCTGCCAGTCCGTGCACACCGAGAGCAGCTCGGCGTTGAGCGGCAGGAAGTCGAGGTACGCGTCGGTGACGGCTTCCCGGGCACCGGCGCGCTCCATCTCGGCCACGAGCAGCTCCTGGCCCCGGTGCCGGCCCGCCGCGGTCAACGTCCAGCCGACGATGCGCCCGTCGCGCCGCTGGACCCACCGCTCCGACTCGAAGTGCGCGAGCGCCGGGGCCACCACGTCCTCGGGCAGGCCCGCCACCTGCGCCAGCACGTCGGTGGGAGCGAACGCCCGCAACCGCAGCTGGAGCAGCAGCGTCGCCGCCAGGTCGTCCGACATCGGGCTCAGGTTACTGGAGCCCACCGACGTCTCCCGGACCGGTTATGGGCCGAGCACGGGCCGATCTCGGGCCGGTGGAGGGGCTGGAGGGCCTGCATGTGACCCTGTCGCGCCCATCCCTTACCATCGCCCGAGGACCTGTGGGGGACGCACGGTGACGACCACTCATCCAGACGATCCGGCGCCGCGCGCGTCCGAGGCGCCCGCGGCGCGTGAGCAGGCCCCCGCGCGCTGGCTCGGCGCGGCGGCGGCCGCGGTGCTGCTGGCGGCGGTCGGCGC
This sequence comes from Actinomycetes bacterium, assembly GCA_023450775.1. Lineage (GTDB taxonomy): Bacteria > Actinomycetota > Acidimicrobiia > Acidimicrobiales > Microtrichaceae > Dermatobacter. The sequence continues at coordinate 1,172 of JAEXGP010000136.1, forward strand.
CGTGGTGGCGTGGGCGGTCCGCACGAACGGCGAGTTCTCGTACCCGCTCGACGACCCCTACATCCACCTGCGCCTCGCCCAGAACCTGTTCGACACCGGCGCGCTCGGCATCAACCCCGGCGAGTTCGCGTCGGCGGCGTCGTCCATGTCCTGGCCGGCGATCATGGCCCCGCTCACGGGGCTCTTCGACACCGCGATCGGCATCCCACTGGTGCTGGCCACCATCGCCAGCGTCGTCACGCTCGTGCTGATCGACCCGTGGGCCCGCCGCCGGGAGGTGCGCCTCTCGCTGCGGATCGCGCTGCTGTTCGGGATGGTCGTGATCGTGCCGCTGGTGCTCATGTCGCTCACCGGCATGGAGCACGCGCTCCAGGTGGGCCTGTCGATCCTGCTCGTCAGCCTCTGCATCGACACCGTCGGCGACGACGCCGAGCCCACGAGCCGGCCCTGGGTGATCGGTCTCGTGGCCCTGGCCCTCGCCGCCACCCGACTCGAGATCATCTTCGTGGCGCCGCCGCTGTTCGTGCTGCTCGCCATGCACCGACGGTGGCGGTCGGTCGTCGGCCTCTCCGTCGGCGCCGCCGTGCCGCTGATCGCGATCGTGGCGATCGACCTCGGCCAGGGATGGCCGCCGCTGCCGGCGTCGATCTCGGCCAAGAGCCTGGCCGTCAACGACGGCATCGCACGGTTCCTGCCGAACCCCGACTACATCAGCATCGCCATCGGGCGCCGCCCGCGGTTCCTCGCCGTGGTCGTCGTGCTCGGCCTCCTCGTGTGGCTCGGCAGCCGCCTGGGTCCGCTGCTCGACCGACGTGCGCGCCGCTGGGGTGTGGTCGCCCTGTCGATCACGGCGCTGCACGTGTGCTTCTCGCAGACCGGCTGGCTGTACCGCTACGAGGCGTACATGATCGCCCTCTGCCTGTGCGCATCGGCCCTGCTGGCCGAGTCGATCCTCCGCCACCGCGACGAGCTGCAACTGGGCGTCGGGCTGCGCCGGGTCGTCGTCGGCGCGCTCGTCGTGTTCATCGGGCTGGCGGTCTTCGACGGCGTGCGGGTCAACCTCGTCGGCCTCACCGGCATCCGGGAGATCCACCAGCAGCAGATCCAGATGGCCCGCTTCGCGGCGGCCAACTGCCCGGGCTGCCGCGTGGTCCTCAACGACATCGGCGCCGTCGCGCTCTACGGCGACGGCACGATCACCGACGCGGTCGGCCTGGCCAACCGAGCCGTGATCGAGGCGAAGCTCGACGGCGACTACGACGCCGCCACGATCGACCGGATCGCCCGGGACGAGGGTGCCACCTGGGCGATGATCTACCCCGGCTGGCAGGACGGGATCCAGGAGGTCCCCGAGTCCTGGACGCTGGTGGGCACATGGAGCTGGCCGCACAACGAGGTCGTCGGCGGCAAGGACGTCGCCTTCTACGCCATCGACCCGGCGTACGTCGACGAGCTGCGCGAGCAGTTCGACGCGTGGCCGTCGCCGCGCGGCGCCCGCTCCGTCCCCGCGGCCTGAGCGGGACCGACCGGGCCGATCCCGCTCACCCGCATCTCGTCATCAGGCGGGCTCCCAGCTCCCCGCCGCTCAGGCGGGCTCCCCGCTCCCCGCCGCTCAGGCGGTGCGCTGGTCGGCGTCGGTGAGGGCGAACGACTCGTACTCCTCGCCGGTGTCCACCCAGTCCTCGAACTGGATGACGCCGATCTCCTCGAACCGGCGGCGCAGCCAGGCGTCGTTGCGGTCGAGCAGGCCGAGCTTCTTGCAGTTCGGCACGATCTTGGAGAACAGCATCATCTGGAACATCTGGCGGGTCGGCGTCCGCATGACGAGCTCGATCGCCTCCTTGACCGGCACGTCCATCCGCTCCCAGACCTCCTGCTGCAGGAAGCGGTCACGCATCCGCACGGCGGCCTCGAAGGCGAACTGCTGGCGCTCGAAGATCTCGGCGTCGGACAGGCCCTGGTAGTACTCCTGCAGCGACAGCACACCGAAGGCCACGTGCCGGGCCTCGTCGCTCATCACGTAGCGGAGCAGCTGCTTGAGCAGGGGCTCGGTCGACATCTGGTGCATGAAGCCGAAGGCGGCGAGCGCCAGGCCCTCCACCATCACCTGCATGCCCAGGTAGGTCATGTCCCACCGGCTGTCGGTGACGATGTCGTCGAGCAGCATCTTGAGGTGGGCGTTCACCGGGTAGTGGCCGCTCAGCTTGGTGTCGAGGTACTTGGCGAAGACCTCCACATGGCGGGCCTCGTCCATGACCTGCGTGGACGCGTAGTACTTGGCGTCGATCCACGGGACGGTCTCGACGATCTTGGCGGTGCAGATGAGCGCACCCTGCTCACCGTGCATGAACTGGCTGAGCGTCCAGTTCTGGCTCTCGATCCCGAGGCGCATCCACTGGGCCTCGTCCCAGTGCTCGAACGGCGTGCCGGTGACGTCGAAGTCGGCCAGGCCCAGACCCTGGGCGCCGTTCTGCTCGGCGTTGGCGATGACGATCGACTCCTGGTCGACCTCGGTGTCCCACGGCAGGTCGGTCTCGCCGTTCCACATGGAGACCTTGGCCTTCTCGTAGAGCTTGTCGAGCGCCGGCCGGGCGCCCTTCTCGTAGTCCCACGTGAAGATCGCCTCGGAGTTCTGGCGGACCGCCGAGATCACCTCGTCACGGTCGGTGTTGGTCACGGCCAGGATCGCCTCCAGGTCGTCGACGTCGGCCCGGCCGATCAGCTCCTCGTTGGTGCTCATGTGGGTGCTCCTGTGCTCGTTGCGAATGGGGGGGGTTCGGCGCCGCGTGGACGCTGGTCACGCCGCCCGGTCGAGGCCGGGCAGCAGGTAGGTGGCGACCAGGCGACGTGCGGTCGCCTCGTCACCGGGATCGATCTCGTCGGACGGGGTCAGCAGGTACGACACGACGATGCGGGCGGCCCACATCGCCACGTGGCTGGCCCGCTCGGGCGGCAGGAAGCGCAGCAGCGAGGGGCCGAAGGCGGCGCCGGCGAGCAGGAACAACGAGTCGAGGCGGTCGAAGGCCAGGAAGGACTCGACAGTCTCCCACTCGTGCTCGCGGACGTAGCCGAGCGCCCGGTGGTCGCGCAGGCGGTTGACGGCCACGCTGATCGCCCGGGCCACGCACGACTCGAGGTCGTCGAGCGAATCGAGCTCCTCGCGCAGGTCGGCGACCAGGCGGGTGACCTCGGTGGCGAGCGCGACGTGGAGGATGGCGTTCTTGCCGCCGGGGAACAGGCGGTAGACGGTGGCGCGTGAGATGCCGGCGGTCCGGGCCACGTCCTCGACGGTCGTCTTGGCCAGACCCCAGCGGCCGATGCACTCGAACAGGGCCTCGACGACCCGCTCCTCGGAGCTGCCGGGCACGACGGCCGTGGCCAGCTCGATGATGCGGGCCCGCTGGGCCGCGACGTCGTCCCGACCGGCCGCACCCGTGGTGCTGCGTGCCCCGGGCCCCCCGGCCACCGACGTCATGGGTGGCACACTAAGACCGGATCTGTCTCATCGCTACTCCCCGCCCGCGTGACATCCGTCGCACCTGCCGGGGCGAGCGTCGTGGAGTGCGCTGCCCGAGGGCGGCTTGGTCGGATGCGCCGGGTCGTGTGCGGTCGAGGTGGCTGAGTGCGACGGCGTGCGCCGCGTCACGCCGGCGGGCCGACGACGATGCCGCCCAGGAACTCCGTGCGGACCAGGTGCCGCGTCTGCTCCCGGTCGGTCAGGTCCCAGCCGGCGGGGCTGCCCATGTAGGACAGGATCATGCGGGTGAGGTAGTCCGAGGCCTCCCGGACGTCGACGCCCGGCCGCAGGCGGCCCGCCTCGCCCTCGGCCTCCAGCAGCTCCGCCAGGTAGTCGCGGATGACCTGGTGGACGATCGTCTCGCTGGGCTGCAGGGCGCTGACCAGCTCGTCCATCTCGGGTTCGAGCAGGTTCGCCATGATCGTGCTGCGGCGGATCAGCTTGGTGCCGATCACGAGCCCGGCGACCAGCCGCTCCTCCATGGTCGGCAGGTCGTTGACGGCGACCGCCAGCCGGCGCCAGAAGCGGCCGACCTCCCACGTGGCGGTCTCCGACACGAGCTGGCTGCGGCCGCCCGGGAAGTGGCGGTACAGCGTGGTCCGGGACAGCTCGGCCTCGGCGGCCACCGCCTCCATGGACACGTTGCGCACGCCGTCGCGCTCCACGCAGCGGATCGCCGCGGCCATGATGCGCTCCCGGACGTCCGCGGCCTGGCCCCCTCCGCCGGCGGCCTGCTCCTCAGGCACGGTCGGCGATGTCACCGGCAGCGCCCGTGCTGGACGCCGGTGCCTCGGGGTCGTCGTCGGGCGTCTGGTCCCCCCGGGCCCGGTTGCGGGCCACGCGGCGCAGGACCAGCGGGTACCCGACGATCGCGATCGTGGCGAAGATCCACCACTGGATCATGTACGAGAAGTTCGTCTCGGGCGTGGGCACCTCGATCTTCACCGGCTCCGGCAGCCCGTTCGCCGCGGCGGGCTGGGGCGGCGTCTGGCCGTCGAGGACCACGTAGACCGGCTCGAACGCGGCGTCCACCTGCTGATCCAGGCGCGGGACGTCCACCCGTGCCAGGGTCCGCAGCGTGCCGGACTCGGGATCGGTGCCGCCGAACGTGCCCTGCTGCTGGCTCCGCTGGACCAGTCCCGTGACCGTCACCTCGCCCTCGGGCGGCTCCGAACCCGGGAACGGCGGCGCGGGCGGATCCACGTCGAGCGGCACCCACCCGCGCACCACCGCCACCGCGGTGCCGTCGTCCTGGACCAGGGGGGTCAGCACCCACGCGCCGGGGGCGCCGCCCTGGCTCCGGTTGCGGACGAGGACCTCGTGCGCGGCGTCGTAGGTGCCCGTCACCTCGACTCGCCGGAACTCCACCGACTCGGGCACCGCCGCGGGCGAGGTGGCGTCGGTGACGCCCGCGTCGGTCAGGACGTCGTCGAGCGGCACCGGGGTGCCGGCCGCCTGCTGCTCGAGCGCGTCGGACTTGTCCCGCTCGTCGATCCAGCGCTGGCGCTGCCAGAAGCCGAGTCCGATCATCGCCACGACGGCGAGCGCGACGAGCACGTGGCTCACGATCCACGCCGGTCGGCGCAGGAAGTCGTACATCGCTCCGGACGTTAGGACCGGCCCGAACGCCCCACCATTCCGGGCCGGACCGTGACGGCGGACGTCTGGATCAGGCGTCCTCCGCCGTCGGCAGCGTGTGGTGGGCGAACTTGTCGCGCAGGTCCTTCTTGGAGAACTTGCCGACGCTGGTCTTGGGCACCTCGTCGATGAACACGACGTCGTCGGGGAGCCACCACTTGGCGACGCGGCCGTCGAGGAACTCGACGACCTCCTCCTTGGTCAACTCCTCGCCCGGCTTCACGACCACGCAGGCCAGCGGGCGCTCGGCCCACTTGGGGTGCGGCAGGCCGATGACGGCCGCCTCGGCGACCTTGGGGTGCGCCATGATCTCGTTCTCGAGCTCGACCGAGCTGATCCACTCGCCGCCCGACTTCACCACGTCCTTGGTGCGGTCGACGATGCGCACGTAGCCCTCGGGCGTGATCACGGCCACGTCGCCGGTCTTGAGCCAGCCGTCCTCGGTGAACGACTCGGGCGACCGGGGGTCGTCGTAGTACCCGGCGGCGATCCACGGGCCCGCCGCCTGCAGCTCGCCCCGGCTCACCCCGTCCCACGGGAGGACGTCGCCGGTGGCCTGGTCGGCGATCCGCAAGTCGACGCCGAGGAGCGCCCGACCCTGCGACGACCGCACGTCCGCGAGCTCATCCTCGGGCAGTCCCGACAGCGCCGAGGTGATGGTGGCGACCGACGCGACCGGGCTGGTCTCGGTCATGCCCCACGCCTGCAGGATCGGCAGGCCGATCTGGGCCCGGTAGGCCTCGGACAGCGCCCTGGGCACGGCGGAGCCACCGCACGGGATGGCCCGCAGCGACGACGTGTCCCGGCCCGCCAGCTCGGGCAGCACGCCCATCCAGATGGTGGGGACGCCGGCGGCGAGCGTGACGGACTCGGACTCGATCATCTCGGCGAGCTTGGCGGGGACCATGTTCGGGCCGGGCATGACGAGCTTGGCGCCCGACGCCACCCCGGCGTGGGCCAGGCCCCACGCGTTGGCGTGGAACATGGGCACCACCGGGAGCACCACGTCGGACTCCCGGACGCCGACCGAGTCCGCCAGCATCACGCCCATCGTGTGCAGGAACGTGGAGCGGTGCGTGTACACGACGCCCTTGGGGTTGCCCGTGGTGCCGGACGTGTAGCACATGGACGCGGCGCGCCACTCGTCGTCGACGGTGAACTCCGCGGGCGTGGCCTCGGCGATCAGCGACTCGTAGTCGAGCAGCTCCCAGCCCTCGGGATCGGGTCCCTGACCCCCGTCCTCCATGACCACCAGGTGGCGCACGGTCTCGAACGTGGGCAGCAGCGGACCGAGCAGCCCGAGCAGCGACCGGTCGACGAAGATCACCTCGTCCTCGGCGTGGTTGACGATGTAGGTGACCTGCTCGGGGAAGAGCCGGATGTTGAGCGTGTGCAGCACGCGGCCGGAGCACGGCGCGCCGAAGTACAGCTCGAGGTGCCGGGCGGTGTTCCAGGCGAACGTGGCCACCCGGCCATCGGCCGAGATGCCGAGGGCGTCGAGCGCACCGGCGAGCCGGCGGGTCCGGGCGGCCCACTCCGCGTAGGTGGTGCGCTCCATGCCGTCCGCGGTGGCGGTCACCACCTCCTTGGTCGGCGCCAGGCGCTCGGCGCGCTCGAAGATGTGGTTCAGCGTCAGCGGACGGTCCTGCATGGTGCCCTGCACGGTTCCCCCTTGGTGTCGGGCCGGCCGATCGTCCGGCGCTGTCGGATGGGTCGGTCCCTTCCCGGGAGCCGCCACCTGTAGGGTCGAGCGTAGGCCGACCGCAGCGAGCACGACGGGCCGGGTCCCGACGCCGAGCACGGGCGGGCCTCCGGCGCGCCGGACCGGTGTGCACGCCCCCAGAGCCCGCCATGTCCGACGCCGCCCCCGCACTTCCCCCCGACCACCAGACGCACCCCCGGTGGCTCCTGCCCACGCTCACCGCGAGCATCGTGGCGCTGGTCATCGCCTCGAACCTGGGGAACATGGTGTGGGCGAGCTGGGTCGAGGACCGGCCGCTCGGGCTGCTCGCGCTGAACTCCTCCAACAAGTACCTGCTGGTCACGTCGGTCAGCCTGGAGTTCGTGCCCATGGTGGTCGTCGCCACCGTGCGGCTGCTGGCGCCCGACCCGATCTTCTTCGCCATGGGGTGGCTGTACGGCGACCGGGCGCTGCACTGGGCCCGGCGCACCTTCCCCGGCGCGGGCCAGCTCCTCGACTACGCCGACGGCGACCCGCGCCTGGTGCACAAGGTGCTCAACGTGCTGGTGGTCGTGGCGCCCAACAACCTGGTGTGCCTCGTCGCCGGCGTGGTCCGGTACCCGATCAAGCGGTTCGTGGTCCTGAACGTGGTCGGCACGGTCGGCCGGGTCCTGCTCATGCGCTGGATCGGGCTGTTCTTCGAGGACCAGATCGAGGACGTGCTCGACATCGTCGACCGCTACCAGACCTGGCTGCTGTGGGGCTCGATCGCCGCGGTGGTCGCCCTGGTGGTCTGGCAGGTCCTGGCGGACCGCGGCCTGGTCGGCGGCATCGACGAGCTCGAGGACGAGCTCGGCGACGACTGAGCTGCGCCTGCCGCCCGGTCCGGCCCCGCCGGCTCAGGCCTCGACCGAGGTGTCGGCGTCAGGCGCCGAGGTCGAGCAGGGCGTCCAGACCGATCGTCAGGCCGGGCCGCTCCCCCACCCGCTTCACCGCCAGCAGGACCCCGGGCATGAAGCTCGTGCGATCGATGGAGTCGTGGCGCAGCGACAGGGTCTGGCCCGCCGCGCCGAGCAGCACCTCCTGGTGCGCCACCAGGCCCCGCATGCGGACGGAGTGGATGTGGATGTCGCCCGGCCCCACGCCGCCCCGGGCACCTTCGAGCACCTCGGACGCGGTCGGGTCGGGTGTCCAGTCCTTGGACGCCTCCGCCATCCGCTGCGCGGTGTGCATGGCGGTGCCCGACGGGGCGTCGACCTTCTGGTCGTGGTGCAGCTCGATGATCTCGGCGGAGTCGAAGTACGGCGCGGCGATGGCGGCGAAGTGCATCATCAGCACCGCACCGATCGCGAAGTTGGGGGCGATCACGCAGTTCGACGTCACGAACCGCGACCGGAAGAGATCCAGGTCGTCGTCGGTGAAGCCCGTGGTGCCGACCACGGCGTGCACCGCGTGGTCGGCGAGCCAGGTCAGGTTCTCGACCGCCGCGGACCGCTCGGTGAAGTCGACCACGACCTCGGCCCCGTTCCGCTCGAACGCCACCGGTGAGCGCGACATCTTGATGTCCGCGTCGACCCCGGTGACCGTGCGCAGGTCGATGCCGGAGTAGCGGGGATCGACCGCCGCGACGAGCTGCAGCTCGGGGTCGTCGTGGACCGCCTGGCACACGGTGGCGCCCATGCGGCCACCGGCTCCGAACACGCCGACCTTGATCACGCGAGCGACCTCATGGGCCTGGATCGTAGTGCCGGGCCCGAAAACCGCCGCAGCCGGGGGCTCAGCCGCCGGGCTGTCCGTGGCTCAGCCGCCGGGCTGTCCCTGGCTCAGCCGCCGGGCTGTCCCTGGCTCAGCCGCCGGGCTGTCCCTGGCTCAGCCGCCGGGCTGTTCGAACAGGTCCTTGCGCGGCTCGTCCAGGTACACCGGCTCCTCGTCCCGGTCGAAGGCCCGGATCGCCGTCGGGAGGTTGTCCGTGAAGCCGGCCATCAGCTGGTTGCGGTCCTCGAACTCGATCGCCGCGTCCAGGCTGCCGATCTCGAGCTCCACCCACATGGACTGCTTCGTGGCCTCGAGCCCGTGGTGGGAGTACCGCACCATGTCCGCCGCCATCGACAGCGCCTCGTCCAGCAGCTCCCCCTCCGGCACCACCCTGGAGACCAGGCCCATGCGCAGCGCCTCGGCGGCGTCGACGCGTCGGCCGGTCAGCATGATGTCGTTCGCGTTGGCCGCCCCGATCAGGCGGGGCAGCAGCCAGCCGGCGCCCATCTCGGCCGACGTCAGCCCGTTGACGATGCCGGTGGCGTTGAACGTGGCGGTCTCGTCCGCGATCCGCAGGTCGGCGCCGAGCGCCAGGCACATCCCGCCGCCGTAGGCCGGGCCCTTCACCGCGGCGATCACCGGCTGCGGGATGGCCCGGAGCCGGCGGGTGAGCTGCGAGTACGTCCGCATCGAACGGCTCGCGATGCGGTGCACGGACAACCCGTCGATGTTCGGGATGACGCCGTAGTCCTTGAGGTCGAGGCCCGAGCAGAACGCCCGGCCCTCGCCGGTCAGGATCACGACCCGGGCGGCGTTGTCGCGCCCGACCTCCGCCAACCGCTCGTCCAGCTCCACCGCCAGGTCGATCGACAGCGCGTTCAGTCGCTCCGGTCGCCGCAGGCGGACGATGCGGACGTGGTCCCCCACCGGCTCGATCTCGACCATCGACATGCACGTCCCCCCGTCTCGGACCGGCCAGGTACCGACGGCACCCGGCGGGGCCGTACCGTACCGGTCATGGATCCGAGCCCGGACCCCTCGACCGCACACGGGGCGTCGCTGCTCCTGCGCGTGTCCGGTCCCGACCGGCCCGGGATCACCGCGGACCTCATGGACGTGCTCGAGCGCTCCGGCGTCGAGGTCCAGGACGTCGAGCAGGTCCTGGTCCGCGGCCACCTGATCCTGGCGGTCGCGCTCGGCGACCCGGGCGACGGGGGCGCCGAGCTGCGGGGCGTGCTGGACCGCCTGGCCCGCAGCCGCGACGTCCACATCGAGCTCGTCGCCGCGCCCGCGCCCCGTTCGGCGCACCAGCTGACCGAGGCGGTCACCGTCCTGGGCCACGAGCTCGAGACCCCCCTCTCGCCGGCCGAGATCGGCGCGGTCGCCGGTGGCATCAACGCCGCCGGCGGCAACATCGACCGGATCGTGCGGCTCGCCCGCTACCCGGTCTACGCCTACGAGTTCCGGGTGACCGGCGCCGATCCGACCGCCCTCGCCAAGCACCTCGGCGAGGCCGCCGCCACGCACCGCCTGGACATCGCACTACAGCCCGAGGGGCTGGAGCGGCGAGCCAAGCGCCTGGTCGTGCTGGACGTGGACTCCACGCTGATCCAGGACGAGGTGATCGAGCTGCTGGCCGAGGAGGCGGGTTGCGTCGAGGAGGTGCGGGCCGTCACCGAGCGGGCGATGGCCGGCGAGCTGGACTTCACGACCGCACTCCGGGAGCGCGTGCGGCGCCTCGAGGGGCTCGACGCCGAGGCGATCGAGCGGGCCCGGGCCCGCATGCGCCTCACCCCCGGCGCCCGCACGTTCGTCCGGACGCTCAAGCGCCTGGGCTACACGGTCGGGATCGTCTCCGGGGGCTTCACGCAGTTCACCGACGGCCTGGCCGCCGAGCTCGGCCTGGACCACGCCCACGCCAACGTGCTCGAGGTCCGGGACGGGCTGCTGACCGGCGAGGTGCTCGGTGACGTGGTCGACCGGGCGGCCAAGGCCCGCCTGCTGCGCTCGTTCGCCGAGCTGGAGGGCGTGCCGCTGAGCCAGACCGTCGCCGTGGGCGACGGCGCCAACGACCTGGACATGCTCGCCACGGCCGGGCTGGGCATCGCGTTCAACGCCAAGCCGCTCGTCCAGGAGGCCGCCGACACGACGGTCAACGTCCCCTACCTGGACGCGATCCTCTTCGTCCTGGGCGTCACCCGCGACGAGGTCGAGCAGGCGGACACCGCCGCCGACTGACGCACCCTGCTCGCTGCGGCCCTGCTCCCGACACCGGGGGTCCGGCGTCAGCCGGGCCCGACGGTCGACAGCACGCGCTCGCTGCCGAAGACGCGCTGGGCGACCCGTCGCACGTCGTCGTCGGTGACCGCCTCGAGGCGGGCGAGGTGCACGTCGATCGGCGTGACGCCGCCGCGCATGATCTCGGTCATGCCCAGGCGGGTCATGCGCGACCCGACGTCCTCGTAGCTCATGAGGTAGGCGCCGCGCAGCGACCCCTTGGCCCGCGCCAGCTCCTCACGGCTGATGCCGTGGGTGACGACGTCGTCCACGATCGAGTCGATGACGTCCATCAGCTCGTCCACCTTGCCGGTGGCCGTCGCGCAGTGCACGGTCAGCGCACCGGTGTCGACGTGGTGGGACACGCCGGAGGAGATCGAGTAAGTCAGCCCGCGGTCCTCGCGGACCTCCTGGAACAGGCGGCTGGACGGACCCGACCCGAACACGTGGTTGAGCAGCGCCAGCGCGAAGCGGTCGTCGTCGTCCACGGACAGCGCCCGCCAGCCCATGGCCAGGTGCACGCTCTCCACGGGCCGAGCGGCCATCGACGTGCTGACGACGCCGTCGCCCGGCGGCGTGCGCTCCGGGTTGCGCCCAGGGGCCCGGTCGCCGAAGCGGTACGCCACCTCCTCGACCAGGACCTCGTGGTCGATGTCGCCCGCGGCGGCGACCACGATGTTGGCCGGCGTGTACCACTCATCGAAGAAGCCCGCGACCTGGTCGCGGTCGAGACCGTCGATCGACTCGGCCGACCCCAGCACCTCACGCCCGAGCGGGTGCTCCGGGAACAGGCACTCGAAGAGCTTGACCGAGGCGACGTCGTCGGGATCGTCGTCGGCCGCCGCCAGCTCCTCCAGGATGACCTCGCGCTCGCCGTCGAACTCGTACGGCCGCAGCGCCGGGCGCTGCACGACGTCGAGCAGCAGGTCGATGCCCAGATAGGCCTCGGCCGCCGGCACCCGGGCGTAGTACGCCGTGTGCTCGTTGGCAGTGAAGGCGTTCATGTCCCCGCCGACCGCGTCGATGGCGACCGCGATCGCCTTGGCGTCGCGGTCCTCGGTCCCCTTGAACAGCAGGTGCTCCAGGAAGTGCGAGGCGCCCGACAGCTCGTCGGACTCGTCGCGACCGCCCACCCCGACCCAGACCGACGCCGCGACCGAACGCGACGTGGGCAGGCGGTCGGTGACCACCCGCAGGCCGTTGGGCAGGACGGTGCGACGGACGTGCTCGTCGGGCGACGGGATGGAGCTCCCGCCGCCCGACGCAGACGTCGAGGGGTCCGTCACCGGCGGCGCTGACCGCCACGGCCGCGGCCGCCGCGACCACCACGGTCGCCGCCGCGGCCGCCTCCGCCACCGCCGGAGCGGGTGGCGGCGGGACCCAGGTCGCCGAACTCCTCACGGAGCTCGGCGTCGAAGGTGTCGCTGAAGTTCAGCTCCTTCATGTTCGAGCCGGAGCCCGTCGAGCCGTTGCCGGCGGTGTCGGCGTCGACACCGTCGACACCGTCACTCGCTTTTGGGGAGTCACCGCCTCCGGCCAGCTCGCCGACCGGGGACAGCGAGATCTTCCCGTTCGGGTCGATGTCGTCGACCTTGACGGTGATCGCGTCGCCCAGGGTGAGGACGTCCTCCACCTTGTCGATCCGCTTGCCGCCGCCCAGCTTGGAGATGTGGACGAGGCCGTCGCGGCCCGGAAGGATGTTCACGAACGCACCGAACTTGGTGATGTTCACGACACGACCGTCGTAGGTGGCGCCCAGCTCGGCCGTCGGCGGGTCGAGGATCAGCTTGATCTGGCGCTCCGCCTCGGACACCGCACCGCCGTCGACCGCGGCGATCGACACGATGCCGACCATGCCGTCGTCGTCGACGCTGATGTTGGCGCCGGTCTCGGCCTGGATCGAGTTGATGACCTTGCCCTTGGGGCCGATGACCTCACCGATCTTGTCGGCCGGGATCTCGAAGCTGATGATCTTCGGCGCCGTCTCGTTGACCTCGGGACGGGGCTCGGCGATGGCGCCGGCCATGACCTCGAGGATCTTGAGGCGGGCTTCCTTGGCCTGGTCCAGCGCCGCGGCGAGGACGTCGGCCGGGATGCCGTCGATCTTGGTGTCGAGCTGCAGGGCCGTCACGGCCTCGGCCGTGCCGGCCACCTTGAAGTCCATGTCGCCGAAGGCGTCCTCGGCACCGAGGATGTCGGTCAGCGTGGCGTACTGCCCGTCCGCGTAGACGAGGCCCATGGCGATGCCCGCCACCGGCGCCTTGATCGGCACGCCGGCGTCCATCAGCGACAGGGTCGACGCGCACACCGAGCCCATGGAGGTGGAGCCGTTGGAGGACAGCACCTCGGACACCAGGCGGATGGTGTACGGGAACTCCTCGAGCGACGGCACGACCGGGAACACGGCCCGCTCGGCGAGGGCGCCGTGGCCGATCTCGCGGCGCTTGGGGCCGCGCATGAAGCCGGTCTCACCGGTCGAGAACGGCGGGAAGTTGTAGTGGTGCAGGTAGCGCTTCTTGGTGATCGGGTCGATGCCGTCGATCATCTGGTCCATCTTCGCCATGCCGAGTGTGCAGATGTTGAGCACCTGCGTCTCGCCACGCTGGAAGAGGCCGGAGCCGTGCGCCGTGGGCAGGACGCCCACCTCGGAGCTGAGCGGCCGGATGTCGCGGAGGCCGCGACCGTCGATGCGCAGACCGTCCTTCACGATCCGGGTGCGGACCGTGTTCTTGGACAGCGAGCGGACGGCGTTCTTGACCTGCTTGGTGGCGAGCGCCGTGGCGGACGCCTCGTCGGCGCCGTCGGCGACGGCCTGGGTGACCAGGTCGGGGACGATCCGGTCGAGCAGCTCGGACCGCAGCGCGTCCTCGGCGCCGGCCCGCTCGGCCTTGTCGGCGATCTGCATGATCTCGCCCATGCGCTCGCCGCCAAGGGCCTTCACCTGGTCGTAGACGTCGTCGGAGTAGTCGACCTGGACGTCGAAGTCCATGGTCGGCTTGGAGCCGGCGGCGGCGACCAGCTCGCGCTGCAGCGCGATGACGCCCTTGATGTACTGCTTGCACTCCTCGAGCGCGCTGGCCAGCGCGGCCTCGTCGACCTTGGGGGCACCCTCGTCGTAGTACTGGAACGACTTCTCGGTGCCGCCGGCCTCGACCATCATCACGGCGACGTCGCCGTCGTCGAGCTCACGGCCGGCGACGACGATCTCGAACGTCGCCTCGTCGCTCTCCTCGTAGGTGGGGTGCGGGACCCACTCGCCGTCGGTGCTGTACGCCAGGCGCACGGCGCCGATCGGGCCCTCGAAGGGCACGTCGGACAGCATCAGCGCGGCGGAGGCGGCGTTGATGGCGAGGACGTCGTAAGGGTTCTCCTGGTCGGCGCCCATGACGGTGCCGACGATGTGGACCTCGTTGCGGAAGCCGTCGGGGAACGACGGACGCAGCGGGCGGTCGATCAGGCGACAGGTGAGGATGGCGGACTCGGGAGCCCGGCCCTCACGGCGGAAGAACGAACCGGGGATCTTGCCCGCGGCGTACATCCGCTCCTCGATGTCCACGGTCAGCGGGAAGAAGTCGATCCCCTCGCGGACGTGCTTGGCGGCGGTCGCCGTGACGAGGATGCGCGTGTTGCCCATCCCGGCCATGACGGCACCACCGGCAAGGCCGGCGAGCTTGCCGGTCTCGAACGAGATGGTCTTGTCGTCGCCGTTCTGACCCGGGCTGGCGACCGGAGCTTCGACGCGTGTGGGTTCGGCCATGTGGCCCTCCTTCTGCAGCACGGATCCCCGGGCTGCGTTCGGTGCGGCGGGGCCAGTTCCCAGTGGTCGAACCCCGGCTCGGCCCCCGCAGGACCTCGGCACGGGTGGCGAACCGGATCGGGACGGCGTCCCGATCAGCGCCCACCCGGACGGGGCCCGTGGGCCCGCTGCATCCGAGGGATCCGGCCGGAGGGCCGGAGGTCGGCAACCGGTAACTGACCGGCCTGCCGCAGTTGTGTTGCGCACACGCTACCCGACTTCGGACCCCAGGACGCGAACACCCTCTCAGGAGAGCTCCTGAGAGGGTGTCGTCGAGATCTTGGGTTGTCCGGGATCTGGGTTGTCCGGGATCTTGTGTCGGGATTCCGACGAGGGATGTCGCTGTGCACCCCTCTTTCCCGTCTATCCCGGTCAGCGGCGCAGGCCGAGCTCCGCGATGACCGTCCGGTACCGCTCCACGTCGTTGTTCTTCAGGTAGTCCAGGAAGCGACGGCGCTTGCCGACCAGCATCAGGAGACCGCGGCGGGAGTGGTGGTCCTTCTTGTGCACCTTGAGGTGCTCGGTCAGGTGGTTGATGCGGTCCGTCAGCAGCGCGATCTGGACCTCGGGCGAACCCGTGTCCGTCTCGTGCTTGCGGAACTTCGCGATCGTGTCGCCCTTGGGCGGGAGGTTGGTGGGCTCCCGGTTGGTCATGTGGATCTGCTCCTGTGGGTGTCGGACCCTGCTCCCTGAACCGTCGGCGAGGCCGCGGGGACGAGAGCGGTCCCCGACGGGCTGTCGGGGAAGGAACAACCTACCAGTCAGGACGCGTCCTGCTCCACCGCGGGCGGCTCCTCCGCGCCGTCCGCGACCGCGCCGGTGGCATCGGCGCCTGCCTCGTCGGCCGGCGACCCTCCGGGGCGGGGATGCTCCACCCGCCACGAGTAGCGGGGCTTGCGGTGGCGGCCGACGACCTTGCGGCGGGCGTCGGCCGGATCCAGGTCGAACACCCGCGCCTCCGGCGCGTAGCAGGCCCTGCGGATCTGGTCGCGGCTCGGGGTCCTGGACCGCACCCCGGCCTGGCGCAGCGAGCTGCGGATGCCCTCGCCCAGCGGCCCGTCGAGCATCTCGGCGATGATCGCCGGCAGCGTCTCGGGGTCCGTGAGCGGCCAGGAGTGACCGGCCCGTTCGACGGTGACCAGCGTGCCCTCGGTGCGGCGGGCGGCGTCCACCGACGTCCGGTGCGGCACGGCGATGTCCCGGGCGCCGTGCATGGCGATGACCGGGACGTCGCCCTCCTTGACGGCGTCGAGCGCGTAGCGGCTGGAGCGGGTGCGCAGGATCGACATCATCGGCCCCATCAGGCGCCACGGCTGCACCATGTGGCCGGCCAGCGTGGGCACCGCCAGGCGCATGAGCTTGAACGCCTGCCGGGGGTCGCTGAACGCGGGCGCCACGGTGAAGGAGTCGAGCACGAGCAGCGCCCCGACCACGCCCAGGAGCGGTGGGGCCACCCGGAACAGGTAGACCATCCGGTCCCACGTGTCGCCGACGATCGCGTCGATGAGGATCACCGCCATCGTCCGATCGGGCCGCTCGGCGGCCAGGCGGGTCACGAGCTGCCCGCCCATCGAGTGCCCGGCCAGCACGTAGCGCTCGATGCCGAGCTCGTCGATGCAGCGCCCGAGCAGTTCGGCGTAGTCGTTCATGGCCTGGCCCGACAGCGGGAGCCCCTGGGTGGCGCCGTGGCCGGCGGTGTCGATCGCGATCACGCGGAAACCCATGCCGACGAGCCGCGACAGCGACTGCGCGTACAGGAACCCCTCCGCCGAGAAGCCGTGCACCACCACGAGCGGGACGCCCTCGCCGGCGACGGTGACGCCCACCAGGTGGCCGTCGGCGAGCGTGATCTCGTGGCGCGCCAGGCGCGGGACCTCGACCGCACCCGGTGCAACGGGTTCGTCCCGGACCGGCCCTTCGATCGGGTCGACGATCTCGCTCGCTTCGATGTTGCTCATGGGTGCTGTGGGTCTCCCGCGGACGCCGCGACACCACGGTACCGAACCGTGCTCAGGAAACGGCGTTCTCGTTCGGGTTCGCGGGCTCTGGCACCCGGCCGCCGGCCGAGCCCGACCGCGGGCCCGTCAGCGGAGGTTGAGGAGGCGGGCGGCCTCGTCGCAGTCCGCCCGCAGCTGCACCGTGAGCTCCTCGACCGACGCGAACCGCGCGTCGGGCCGGATGCGGTGGGTGAAGCGCACTGCGACGTCCCGGTCGTAGAGGTCGCCCGCGAAGTCGAGCGCGTGGACCTCGAGGAGCGTCATCGCGGTGTCGTTGTAGAAGGTCGGCCGCTTGCCCACGTAGATGGCCGACGGCAGCAGCTCACCCGTGTCGCGAAGCTCCATCTCGCCGGCGTAGATGCCGTCGGCCGGCATCAGCATCTCCGGGCGGATGGCGACGTTCGCCGTGGGGAACCCGAGCGTGCGGCCGCGGGCGTCGCCGTGGGTCACGGGGCCGCGCATCTCGTGCGGTCGGCCGAGCATGGCGTTGGCGTCGGCCAGGCGGCCCTCGATCAGGGCGCGACGGATGGCCGTCGACGACACCTGGGCGTCGTCACGGGCGGCGTGGCCGTCGGGTCCGACGAGCTTGTGGCCGTGCACGCCGAAGCCGCGGGCCGCACCCTCCTCCTCGAGCAGCGCCACGTTGCCGCGCCGGTGGTGGCCGAAGTGGAAGTCCTCCCCCACCACGACCTGCTTCGCGTTGAGGCACCCGACCAGCACCGTCTCCACGAAGTCCTCGGCGGACTCGGCGGCCCGCTCCTCGTCGAAGTGGACGACGAGCACGTGGTCCACGCCGGTGTCCTCGAGCAGCTCGAGCTTCTGGTCCAGGTCGGTGAGCAGGAGCGGCGCCGAGTCGGGTCGGATCACCTGCGCCGGATGCCGGTCGAACGTGACGACCGCGGAGCGGTGGCCTCCGATCGCGGCGCGGTCGCGGACCGCGGCGATCACCGCACGGTGACCCAGGTGCACGCCGTCGTAGGCGCCGATCGTGACCACCGTGCCCTCGGGCGGCGCGGGGCACGAGTCCGGATCCCCGACGTCCGTGTTCACATCGACGAGTCGGTGGATCTCCACGGCGGGCGAGGCTACAAGCGGCCCTTCACGAGAGCACGAACGCGGGCTTCACCGTGCCGCCGCGGTGCGCCTCGTAGACGGCGAGCAGCGTGCCGTCGCCGTCCAGCACCGCCCACGGACCGTCGTCGGCCGTGTCCAGCGCCAGGCGGGCCCGCTCCAGCACCTTGCCGTGGCCGACGTCGACGGCGGTCGGCGCGTCGACGGTCACGGAGGGCATCACGCGGCCCACCTGGGACGGGGCCAGCAGGATCGACGGCCCCACGTCGTCGAGGGCGACCGCCTCGTCGATCGTGAACGGGCCGACCGCCGTCCGGCGCAGGGCCGTCAGGTGCGCCCCGCCGCCCAGCGCGGCGCCCAGGTCGGCCGCGAGGACCCGCACGTAGGTGCCGGCCGAGCACTCGACGGTCGCGGTCCAGAGCATCGGGTCGTCGGTAGGAGCCACGTCGTAGCGGTGCACGGTGACCGGCCGGGGCGGCCGCTCGACCACCTCGCCGCGCCGAGCCCGTTCGTGCAGGCGCTGGCCGTCGATCTTGATCGCGGAGACCATCGGCGGCACCTGGAGCAGGTCGCCGGTCAGCGCCGCCGCGGCGGCGCGGACCTGCGCCTCGGTCGGCGGGTCCATGTCGTGGGTGGCGGTGACCTCGCCGTCGGCGTCGAGCGAGTCGGTCTCGACGCCCAGGCGGATCTCCGCCTCGTAGGTCTTGGCGGCGCCGCCCAGGAAGTTCAGCAGGCGTGTGGCGCGGCCCACGCCGAGCACGAGCACGCCGGTGGCCATCGGGTCGAGCGTGCCCGAGTGACCCACCTTGCGCGTGCCGAGCAGTCGGCGGCACCGGGCGACGACGTCGTGGCTGGTCCAACCAGCGGGCTTGTCCACCACGCACAGGCCCGTGGGCCCGGGCGTCCCGCTCACGGCGCGGCGCCGATCACGCGGGTGGGTCGACGGGACCGGCATCGGCCCCGCCGTGCGGCGCGTCCGCGTCGGTGGCGGCATCCGCGTCGGTCGCCGGGTCCGCGGGGATCTCCATGTCCCTGAGGATCTCGTCCACACGCAGCGCGCTGCGCAGCACGTCGTCGTGGCGGAACGTGATCTGCGGGGTCTTGCGGGCGCGCACCTCGCGGTTCACGACCTGCTGCACCTTCCACCGCTGCTCCTCGAGCGCCTCGGCCACCTCGTCCAGGCGACCGTCCTCCTCGGCCTGCAGCGACGAGTAGAAGACATCCGCGTGCTCGAGGGATCCGTCGACCTTGGCGTCCGTGATCGTCACGAGCTCCAGGCGCTCGTCGCCGATCCGCTCGAGCTCCGACGCGACGACCTCGCGCACGAGCTCGCCCAGCCGGTCGGTGCGGCTGTACTGACGCGGGGCGCGACGGGGGGCGGCAGTGCGACGGCGGGCCATGCGCCATTGGTACCACGCGGGGCTTCGGCGCCGGGAACGGGTTGCCGGCACGGGTGAGGCCGCTGCCCCTGGCCGCGTCGATCCGGCCCGCGAGCCGATCCTCAGGTCGGGAGAACTGCCCACGCGTCCCCCTCGGAGCGCTGGGGCACACTGGCAGCCGTGACCACCGGTACGGCTGCCGCCCCGTCGCGCCCGGACCGGGCCCGTCGCCGCCGCAGGCCGGCCACCCGCACGCAGGTCGTCGCGATCGCGGTC
>JAEXGP010000169.1 GCA_023450775.1 Actinomycetes bacterium
CAGCTGCTCGCGACCGCCACGCTCGACGACCTGACCAGCTTCATCACCGTGCGCCGCCTCACCGACGACACCGGGCTGTCGAGCGGCGCCATCTACTCCGCCTTCGCACCCGACTCGGGGGTGGGGCGGCGGACCCGCAGCGCACCGCAGGCCGCGGCTCGCGCCGCGTTCTGGTCCTTGCAGGCCGAGACCGACGTGCTGGTCCAGTCGGTGCAGGCGCTGTTCGACGCTGCGGTCGCAGAGGGCGAGGTCGAGGGATTCGAGTTCATCGAGGGCATCGCCGACCTGCTGACCGGTCCGGTGACCGACTCCGCCAGGGGCACCGACGGGGAGGACGGCTGGAGCTACACGCAGCTGTTCCTCGGCGCCGCGGTGAGCCTCCACGACCCCGAGGTGGCGCAGTTCCTCTCGACGTCGCTCGACGACTACGACCGCGTCTACATGCCGGCGGTGGAGTTGCTGCTGCAGCTGTCCGGGCGCGAGCTGGTGGACGGCGTCGACCTGCGGCGGTTCTGCCGCATGCTCGTCATCGCTGCCGACGGCAGCGCGCTGCGTCTGCGCGTCGATCCCGACCTGGACCCGTCGATCATCCGCCACATGTACCTGGCCGTGTGGATCGCCATGACCCGACGGACCGACGCCCGCGACGACCAGCTCGGCCACCGGTTGGCGATCGCGGGACAGCGTCCGCTGGCGCCCGAGCAGTTGGACGAGGTGCGCCAGGCGGTCCTGCGGGTGCACGGTCGGGCGGGGTGGCCCGCGGTCAACCTCGCGAAGGTGGCGCAGCTGTCGTCGGTGCCCGATTCGCGGCTGGCGGGCCAGTACCCGAGCCGCCACGACCTGTCGGTCCTGGTGTGGGAGGACCTGGTGGCCGGCCTGGACCGCCGCGACGCCGCCCGATCCGCGCTCGCGCCCTCCGTCCGCCTGGGCGCGCTGGTCGAGGACCTCTGCGACACGGCGTGCTCCGAGCGCGCGCTCACGGCGTCGCTGCTGATCGCACACCTGCATGCCAGGACGAACAGCGGCGCCGTGCACGAGGACCCCGGCTCGGAGCGCGTGGTCGAGCTGCTGGCCTCGGCGATCCTGGCGACGGCGGAGGCGGCCGGGGTGGACCTGTCCGGCCCCGAGGTGCCGACGGCGGCCGGCGACGACTTCCGGGTCATGGCCCGAGCGACCCTCGACCTCGTCCTGCTGCGGGCGTCCACGTCGACGATGTCCGGCGAGGAGCTCGCGTCGATGATCGTCGACGGCATGGTCGGCTCGGGCGTGGTCGTCGACCCGCTCCACTGACCGTCCCCGGATCGGCCGGGACGTGCGGGCTCAGTAGCCGAGGTCGACGTCGACCAGACCGACCAGCTCCTCGCCGCCGAGCCAACGCCGGACGTTGTCGGTGATGCGCGCCGACAGCAGCGGGACCGCCATCCGCGGGGTGTTGCCCACGTGTGGGGTGAGGGTGCAGTTCGGCAGCGTCCAGAGCGGGTGGCCGTCGGGCAGCGGTTCCGGATCGGTGACGTCCAGGCCCGCGCTCGCGATCGTGCCGTCCCGCAGCGCCGCGACCAGGTCGTCGGTGACCACGTGGGCGCCCCGGGCCACGTTCACGAGGTGGCAGGTCGGGCCCATGCGCTCGAGGAGCGCCGAGTCGACCAGCCCGGTCGTCGACGGCGTCAGCGCCAGGGCCAGGACCACCAGGTCCGCACCGGTCACGGCCTCGGCCAGGCCGGCCTCGCCCACGACCGTGACGTGGTCCGCCGGTGGGGGTCCGTCGGGGTGGCGGCGCACCACGGTCGTCCGGCAGTCGAACGGGCCGATCATCCGGAGGAACGACGTCGTGATGCCGCCCCCGCCCAGGATCGTGACCCGGGCCCCGCCCAGGTTGGTGCCGATCGTGCCGTGCTCCCTCCAGGTGGTCGAGCGGGCGTAGCGGTCGAGGCCCCGCAGCCCGGCGAGCGAGAGCGCGAGCGCCATCTCGGCCACCGGCTCCGCGTAGACGCCCTTGCCGCAGGTCCAGATCCGGTCGTGGTCCAGCACGTCGACGTACGGCTCGATGCCCGCCCACGGGAGCTGGACCCAGCGGAGGTGGTCGCCATGGGCGGCGAGCACCTCGCGGAGCCCGGCGGGATCATCCGGGGCCGCCCACAGCAGCGCCTCGGCGGCCTCGGGCGGGACGACCGTGGCCCCGCCCGCCTCCACGGCGTCCCGGAGCCACTCGCGCACACCCTCCGGCTCGATCGCCAGCGCCCCGGTGGTGCCGGACGCCCCCTGCGCACCGCTCGACTCCGTCACGGCCCCAGCAGATCACACGGACGGGTGATGGCCGGCGCCTGTTGGCGGAATCGGCCCCGGGAGTACACTGGCTGATTCCCCGTTTGCGGGTCCGACCCGCGGCAGGAGCACGTGTGGCGAACCATCCCGAGCTCGAAGCGGAACAGGCGTACGTCGACCACGCGTACGAGTGCCTGGAGCAGACCAAGCGGGCGGTCGAGTCCATGCGGGACACCGTCGAGAGCGGTCCCGGCGGCACGTTCCAGCACCGGTACGAGCGCGACGTCGTGCACGACCGCGTCGAGGCGCGCCTCCAGCACCTGGAGGTCGGCGACCTGTCGCTCGTCTTCGGCCGCATCGACCTGGAGCCCGGCGCGGTCGTCGAGCAGTCCGGTCCGGGCGACCGCTTCTACATCGGCCGGGTGGCCGTGGCCGACGCCCAGCGCGACCCGGTGGTCGTCGACTGGCGCGCCCCGGTCGCCGAGTCCTTCTACCGGGCCACCGGCCGCGACCCCATGGGCCTGGTGCGACGCCGGCACTTCGCCAGCCGCGGCCGGACCCTGCTCGGCATCGACGACGAGCTGTTCGGCGCTGCCAAGGACGCGCTCGACCGCGGCGAGGTCCAGGGCTACGGCGCGCTGATCTCGGCGCTCGAGGAGACCCGGTCCGGGAAGCTCTCCGACATCGTCGCCACCATCCAGGTGGAGCAGGACGTCATCATCCGCTCCGAGCTGCCGGGCGTGCTGGTGGTGCAGGGCGGTCCGGGCACCGGCAAGACCGTGGTGGCGCTGCACCGCGCCGCCTACCTGCTCTACAGCCACCGGTTCCCGCTGGAGGGCCAGGGCGTCCTGGTCGTCGGGCCCAACCGCGTCTTCCTGTCCTACATCGAGCAGGTGCTGCCCAGCCTGGGCGAGGCCGGCGTGCAGATCGCCACGCTCGGCGACCTGGTCCCGCACGTGCGGATCGCCGGTCACGACGACGAGGACACCGCCCGGGTCAAGGGCGACCTCCGCATGATCGACGTCGTCCGCCACGCGGTCCGCGACCGCGAGCGACCGCTCCGCGAGCCGCTGCGCATCCCGTACGGCGTCCAGTGGCTGACGTTGTCGGTGGAGCGGTCCTCCGAGATCGTGCAGCAGGCCCGCCGGCGGTTCCGCACCCACAACGCCGGCCGCAAGCTCGTCGAGCAGCTGTTCTGGGAGGCGCTCGCCGAGTCGTCCCGGGCCGAGGACCCGCCCGAGGTCGTCAAGGAGCGGCTGCGCGGCGACATGGCGGTGCGAGAGGCGCTGGAGCGGATGTGGCCGGTGCTCACGCCGGCGGAGCTGCTCAACGACCTGTACGGCTCGCCGGGCCTGCTCAAGCTGGCGGCGAACCGGTACCTGGAGCCCCGCGAGTGGAAGCTGCTGTCCCGTCCCCGGGAGGCGGTGGCCGCCGAGGTGGTCTTCACCAACCACGACGTGCCGGTGCTCGACGAGGCGCTCGAGCTACTCGGCCCCCGGCCGCGGCACAAGGACGACGACATCGTCCGCACCTACGGCCACATCGTCGTCGACGAGGCCCAGGACCTGTCACCCATGCAGCTCCGCGTGCTCGACCGCCGGTCGCTCAACGGCTCCATGACGATCGTCGGCGACATCGCCCAGTCCACCGGTGCGTGGGCGCACGACGACTGGGACTCCGTGCTGGAGCACCTGCCGTCGCGCCGTCCTCCCCGCCGGGCCGAGCTCACGGTCGGCTACCGGGTGCCGGGGCCGATCATGGACCTGGCCGCCAAGGTGCTGCGCGTGGCCGCTCCCGGCCTGCGACCGCCCACGTCCATCCGCCACACGGGCGACGAGCCGATCATCAGCGCGTGCACCGACGAGGAGCTCGACCTGGAGGTGGCCGACGCGGTGCGTCGCGAGCTCAAGGCCGTGGGCTCCGGCAACGTCGCCGTCGTCGTCCCGGGCTCGCTGGTCGACCGCGTGGACGTGGCGCTCGACGACGCCGGCATCGACCACGGCAAGGCCACCCGCCAGGGCCTCGACCGCCAGGTCACGATCGTGCCCACGTCGCTGGTCAAGGGTCTCGAGCTCGACTCGGTGATCGTGGTCGAGCCCGCGGCGATCCTGCGGGAGGAGGTGCGGGGCCCGCAGTCGCTGTACGTGTCGCTCACCCGCTCCACCAAGCGGCTGTCGATCGTCCACGCCGAGCCGCTGCCCGACATCCTCCGCTCGTAGCGGAGTCCGGCCTTCGCTCGGGCCGTACTTCCACCAGGGGCTGCGCCCCCGGACCCCACCGGCCCGGCGCTCGCTGCGCTCAGGCCGTGACCAGGATGCGGTCGGAGGCGAACCGGCCGATGCCGACGTGCTTGCCGTCGATCTCCACGGTGGCCGTGCCGTCGGGCGACAGCGCGGTGAGTGTGCCGGTGTGGCCGGGCTGGAGCGAGTTCTCCTCGAGGAAGGCCAGCAGGCCCGGCTCGAACTCGAGCTCCTCGGGGATGCGGCTCACGGTGAACTCGGCGCCGATGGCGACCGCGCTGAGCGCCCGCGTGTCGGGCGCCCGGTAGGCGGCGCCCGGGATGGGGTTGCCGTGCGGGCACGTGGTGGGGTCGCCCAGCACCCGGGTGAGCGCCTGCTCGACCGGGTCCGAGATGACGTGCTCCCACTTGCCGGCCTCGGTGTGGGCGTCCGCCCACGACAGCCCCAGCATGTCGGTGAGGAACCGCTCGGCCAACCGGTGCCGGCGCACGACCCGCTCGGCGAGGGTCCGGCCGCTGGTGGTGAGCGTGATGTTGGTCCCGACGTCGATCAGGCCCTCGGTCTCCATGCGGCGGATCATCTCGGACACCGCGGGGCGCGAGACCTCGAGGCGCTCGGCGATGCGCGCCTGGATCACGTCGATGTCGTCCTCGCGGAGCTCCCAGATGGCTTCGCAGTACTCCTCGAAAGCCGGGTGGAACTCCTTGGAGCGGCTGCCCTTGGCGTCGGTCGGCATGGCGACGATCCTACTTCCGGGGGCGGACGATCGGCCCGTCGTTCCGGTGCGACGGGGACTGGGCCGGCGGGCGCCGAGGGCTGGCTGTCGGACCTCGACGGTAGGTTCCCGTCGTGGTGGAGCAGGCGGCGCCGACCGATCCTCTGGCCCCCGATCCGTTGGAAGGCCTCTCGGAGCCCGTGCGGGCCTGGTTCGCCGCGTCCTTCCCCGAACCCACCGACGCCCAGGCGCAGGCGTGGCCGGCGATCGCGGCGGGGGAGCACACGCTGCTGTGCGCGCCCACCGGGTCGGGCAAGACGCTGGCGGCCTTCCTGTGGGCGCTCGACGACCTCGGTCGGGCACCGTCGGCCACCGCCGGCGTGCGCGTGGTGTACGTGTCGCCGCTGCGCGCGCTCGCCGTGGACGTGGACAAGAACCTGCGCGGGCCGCTGCGGGGCATCTCGCTGGCGGCCCAGCGGCTGGGCGTGCCGTTCGCCGAGCCGACCATCGGCGTCCGCACGGGCGACAGCTCGGCCCAGGAACGCCGGCGGCTCGTGCGCGAACCGCCCGACATCCTGATCACCACCCCCGAGTCGCTCTACCTCATGCTCACCTCCCAGGCGCGGGAGACGCTGGCGGGTGTCGAGCGGGTGATCGTGGACGAGATCCACGCGCTGGCGGCCACCAAGCGCGGCGCGCACCTGGCGCTCACGCTCGAGCGCCTGGAGCACCACGTCCGCGCCGCGGGTCGCGAGCCCCATCCCGGCCGGGATGCCGTCGTGCAGCGGATCGGGCTGTCGGCCACCCAACGCCCGCTCGAGGTCGTCGCCGGCTACCTCACCGGCAACGAGGTGCAGCGGGGCGCCACGGGGAGCAACGGGGCCGCCGTGGCCGACGACGACGCCCGGATCGTCCCCCGGCCGGTGCGGATCGTCGACGCCGGCATCCGCAAGGAGCTCGACCTGCAGGTGGTCGTGCCGGTCGACGACATGGGGGCGTTGGGCGAGGTGGCCCAGGGTCCCGATCCGTCCGTGCAGGGCGGTCCGGCGGCGGCGGGACCGCCGAGGCGGTCCATCTGGCCGTCCATCCACCCGGTGCTGCTCGACCTGGTCGAGTCGCACCGTTCCACGCTGGTGTTCGTCAACGCCCGGCGGCTGGCGGAGCGGCTGGCCAGCCGCCTCAACGAGCTGGCGGCCGAGGATCCCGACGGCACGGATCCCGACGGCACGGATCCCGACGGCACGCCCGCCGGCGCCGGCGCGGGTCGTGACGGTGCGGGTCGTGACGGTGCTGCGGGTCCGGCGCGGCGTGCCGCCCGGGCCTTCACCGGCGACGAGGCCGCGGGGCTGTCCGCCGCCGACTCGGGCGAGGAGCTGGTCAAGGCGCACCACGGCTCCCTGTCTCGGGAACGGCGGCTGCAGATCGAGGACGAGCTCAAGCGGGGCGACCTGCGGGGACTGGTCGCCACCAGCTCCCTGGAGCTCGGCATCGACATGGGTGCGGTCGACCTGGTCGTGCAGGTGAGCTCGCCGGGCAGCGTGTCCGCCGGGCTCCAGCGCATCGGACGCGCCGGTCACCAGGTGGGCGTGCCCAGCCGCGGTCGCATCTTCCCCAAGCACCGGGCGGACCTGCTCGAGGCCGCCGTGGTCGTGCAGCGCATGAAGGACGGCCTGATCGAGCCCACCTCGGTCCCGGCCAACCCGCTCGACGTGCTGGCCCAGCAGATGGTCGCCGCCTGTGCGCTCGACGAGTGGCCGGTCGACGACCTCTTCGACATGTGCCGGGGGGCGGCCAACTTCACGGGCCTGTCCCGGGAGGTGTTCGAGGCGACGCTCGACATGCTGGCGGGCCGCTACCCCTCCGAGGAGTTCGCCGAGCTGCGGCCCCGCGTCGTCTGGGATCGCCAGACGGGCATCGTCCGCGGTCGCTCGGGCGCGCAGCGGTTGGCCGTGACCTCGGGCGGCACGATCCCCGACCGCGGCCTCTACGGGGTGTTCCTGCCCGACGGCATCCGCGTCGGCGAGCTCGACGAGGAGATGGTCTACGAGTCGAGGGCGGGCGAGACCTTCCTGCTCGGCGCGTCCACCTGGCGGATCGAGGAGATCACGTTCGAGCGCGTGGTCGTCACGCCCGCGCCGGGCCAGCCCGGCAAGATGCCGTTCTGGCACGGCGACGGCCCCGGGCGCTCGGCAGAGCTGGGCCGGGCCCTCGGCGAGTTCGTCCGCGAGGTGCGCGGCCTCGCCCCGGCCGCGGCCATGGAGCGGCTCCGCACCGAGCACGCGCTCGACGAACGGGCCGCCCAGAACGTGATCGGCTACCTGGACGAGCAGGCCGACGCCACCGGCGTGGTCCCCGACGATCGCACGATCGTCGTCGAGCGGTTCCGGGACGAGATCGGCGACTGGCGGCTGTGCATCCACTCGCCGTACGGCGCCCGCGTGCACGCACCGTGGGCCACCGTCATCCGGGCCCGGCTCGAGCAGCACTTCGCCGAGCGGGTGGGCGACGCCATGGGCGTCGAGGTGCTGTGGTCCGACGACGGCATCGTGGTCCGCCTGCCCGAGTCGGCCGAGGACGTGCCCACCGACCTGCTCTTCGGCGATCCCGAACAGGTCGATGCCGAGGTCGTGGCCACGCTCCCGGGCACCAGCGCGTTCGCAGCACGCTTCCGGGAGTCGGCGGCCCGGGCCCTCCTGCTGCCGCGCCGTCGGCCCGATCGCCGCACCCCGCTGTGGCAGCAGCGCCAGCGCGCCGCGGACCTGCTGTCGGTGGCGTCCAAGTACCCCGGGTTCCCGATCCTGCTCGAGGCCACCCGGGAGTGCTGCAACGACGTCTTCGACCTGCCCGCGCTGCGCAGGGTGCTGGCCGAGGTGCGGAGCCGCCGCATCCGGGTCGTGCCGGTGGAGACGCAGATGGCGTCGCCGTTCGCCCGGTCGCTGCTGTTCGGCTGGATCGCCGTCTACATGTACGAGGGCGACGCGCCGCTGGCCGAGCGCCGCGCTGCTGCTCTCGCCCTCGACCGGGAGCTGCTGCGGGACCTCCTGGGCACCGAGGAGCTGCGGTCGCTGCTCGACGCAGACGTGGTGGCCCAGGTGGAGCTCGAGCTCCAGCGCCTCACGCCCGAACGGGCGGCGCGCGACGTGGACGAGGTGCACGACCTGCTGCGGGTGCTCGGTCCGCTGAGCCCGCTCGAGATCTCGGCCCGTGTGCGCGACGACGTGGTCGACCGCGTCCCCGAGTGGATCCAGGAGCTCGTCGAGACCCGCCGCGCCATCCGCGTGGGCATCGGCGGGGCGTCGACCGCGGCGACCGGCTCCGGCGAAGAAGGCGAGCAGCGGGTGGCGGCGGCCGAGGACGCGGCTCGCCTGCGCGACGGGCTGGGCGTCGCCGTGCCGGTGGGGCTGCCCACGGCGTTCACGGACCCGGTCGACACGCCGGTCCGGGACCTGGTCGAGCGCTTCGCCCGCACCCACGCGCCGTTCACCACCGCGCAGGTCGCCAACCGCCTGGGCCTGTCGGCCGAGGTCGTGCGGGCGGTGCTCGGCGAGCTGGTCCGGGACGGCAGGGTGGCCGAAGGCGACTTCACCCCAGGCGGCACCGAGCGCGAGTGGTGCGACGCCGACGTGCTCCGCCAGCTGCGGCGGCGGTCGCTGGCGGCGCTGCGCGAGGAGATCGCTCCCGTGGAGTCGCCGGCGTTGGTGCGGTTCCTGCCGCGCTGGCAGTCCGTGGGTTCGCGCCGCCGGGGCCCCGACGCCCTGGCCGAGGCGGTCTCGCTGCTGCAGGGCGCGGCGCTGCCGGCCTCTTCGCTCGAGGCCGACATCCTGGGCATCCGGGTGGGCGAGTACTCGCCGGCCGACCTGGACTCGCTCTGCGCCAGCGGCGAGCTCGTGTGGGCGGGCGCGGGTGCACTCGGCGCGCACGACGGCCGGGTGCGGCTGGTGTGGCGCGACCAGGCGCCGCTGCTCCTGCCCGATCCGGTCGACCCGGCCGAGGCCGGCACCGACGACCCTCACCACCACGCGCTCCGCGACCACCTGGCGCAGCGGGGAGCCTCGTTCTGGACGGACCTCGTCGGCGCCGTCGCCGAACGGGGCCTGCCGTACGACGACGAGACCGTGCTGGCCGCGCTGTGGGACCTGGTCTGGGCCGGCGAGGTCACCAACGACACGCTCGGCGCGCTGCGGGCCAAGGTCGCCGGCGGTACGTCCCGGCGGGCGTCCGGTGCCCGGTCGCGGCGACCCGGCCCGAACCTGCGCCGTCTCAGCCGGCTGGGTCCGCCGGCGGCGGCCGGGCGCTGGTCGCTCACCGCACCGCTGCGGGACCCGGTGCCCACACCCACCGAGTCGACCATGGCGCGGGCGTTCCAGCTGCTCGACCGCTACGGCGTGCTCACACGGGAGATGGCGCTCGCCGAAGGCCAGGCCGGTGGCTTCGCCGGCGTCTACCCCGTGCTGAAGCTGCTCGAGGAGCGCGGCCAGGTCCGTCGGGGCTACTTCGTGGCCGGGCTCGGCGCGGCGCAGTTCGCGTCGCCGGGCGCGGTCGACCGGCTCCGTGCGGCCGGGCTGGAGGACGTCGGACCGTTGCCCGAGGGCATGGACGAGGACGGCTCCGACATCGGCGCGCGCACGCCGCACGTGCCCGACCCCGACCGCTACGAGGACGAGCTCGAGGACGACGAGCCCGACGCGTGGGTGCTCGCCGCGGTCGACCCGGCGCAGCCGTTCGGTGCGTCGCTGCCGTGGCCCGAGACCTCCGGTCATCCGGCCCGTGCCGTCGGTGCGTACGTGGTGCTCGTGGAGGGCGAGGCCTGCGCCTACGTCGAGAAGGGCGGCAGGAGCCTGCTCACGTTCCCCGCAGCGTCGGAGCACCCCGAGTGGGTGGCCACGCTCGCCTCGCTGGTCCACGACGGGCGGGTGCGTCGCCTGCGCATCGAGACCGTCGACGGCGACTCGGCAGGCGTCTCCACCTGGGGTCCCGCGCTGATCGCCGGCGGGTTCGTCGAGGGCTACAAGGGGCTCACGCTCGGTCGCTGAGCCGCGTTGCCGTCCCGGCGGCGGGACGGCCGACGGTAGGGTCCGCGGCCGTGACCAGCACCAGCACCGACCGCAACCGCCGCTTCGAGGGGAAGGTCGTCTTCGTCACCGGGGTCGCCCGGGGGCAGGGACGCAACCACGCCGTCCGCTTCGCGCAGGAGGGCGCCCGCATCATCGGCGTCGACCTGTGCCACGACGTGGACCACGCGCCGTACCCGCTCGCCACGCCCGAGGACCTGGCCGAGACCGTGCGCCTGGTCGAGGCGGCCGGCGGTGCGATGCACGCCGAGCAGGCCGACGTGCGCGACCTGCCGGCGCTCAAGTCGGCGGTCCGGGCCGGCATCGAGAAGTTCGGCCGGCTCGACGTCATCCTGGCCAACGCGGGGACCTACGCCCCGCTGCCCGTGCAGTTCGTGTCCGACGACGCGTGGAACGAGACGGTCGACATCAACCTCACCGGCGTGTTCCACGCGGTGAAGGCCGGGATCCGCCAGCTCGTCGAGCAGCACGAGGGCGGCGCGATCGTGATGACGTCGTCGACCGCCGGGATCAAGGGGATGTACGGGTCGCCGGCCTACTCGGCGGCCAAGCACGGCGTCGTGGGCTTCATGCGATCGCTGGCGCTGGAGCTGGCGCCCAACCAGATCCGCGTGAACTCGGTCCACCCCACCTCGGTGTACACGCCGATGATCATCAACGAGGTGTTCCCCAAGCTCGTCGCGCCCGAGCACCCGGACCCGGGCGAGGCCGAGGCGGCGGAGTTCCTCAAGGACATGCAGCCGATGGGCAACCCGTGGGTGGAGGTGGACGACGTGAGCAACGCGATCCTGTTCCTCTGCTCGGACGAGGCGCGCTACATCACCGGCACCACGCTCGCCGTCGACGCGGGCGCGCTGTCCAAATAGCTCGACCTCGGCGGGCGGCCGCCAGGGCTGATCGGGAGGCCCCGGGGGAAGATGGGGGCCGTGCCAGAGGGCGACACCATCCACCGGACCGCGGCACGGCTCCGCCCCGCGCTCGTCGGTCAGCGGCTGGTGCGGTTCGAGGCGCCGCGGATGGCGGGGACGCGCCCGCGGGCCGGCGAGACCATCGACGAGGTGGAGGCGGTCGGCAAGCACCTGCT